>DASRSD010000037.1 GCA_035656635.1 Pirellulales bacterium | reverse complement strand
CTCCGCGATGGTGCCCAGCGAACCACCGACAAACTTTGGCAACTCTGCGGCAAAGTACTCGATCTATTCACCGAAAGCGAATGCCGCAACTACCTCCAACACTGTGGATGCCGCTACAATTAACCGACGACGGCACTAGCTCGCCCTCTTCGTTGACCGTCTTCAGACTTTGCTTTTTTCCGAAGGGCGGGTTAGTCAGCACCATCGAATACTGCCTCGTGGGAGGCGTATCGAGACTGCTTTTACCGCTGATGACCGGGCTGCTACTATCGGGACCGGCGTCGGCGCCTCCAATTCCGTGCAGATAGAGGTTCATTGCACATAATCGGGCAGTTTCAGGCACCAGTTCTTGCGCGGTGATCAATTCTTCGCGGGTTCTCCTCTTCTGGTCCTTATCCATCTCAGCACTGTGCATGTCGAGCACGTACTGATAAGCAACGGTGAGAAACCCGCCAGTACCGGCTGCAGGGTCGATGATCGACTCCTCCGGTGTCGGTTGTATCACGTCAACCACAGTCTGGATGATTGGCCGCGGCGTGAAATATTGCCCGGCACCTCCTGTACTTTCGGCCGCACTGCGAGAGAGGAGTTCCTCATAGATGACTCCTTTTACGTCGAGGTCAAGGCTCAACCACCGTTCGCGGTCGATTAGGTCCACGATCAACCGACGCAGCTTTGCCGGGTCTTTGATTTTGCATTCCGCTTCTTTGAAAATTATGCCCAACAAGCCGGGCTGAGTACTGAGTGATTCGAGAGTATCGCGATAGTGCTGGTAAAGTTCCGCCCCATCTTTCTTAAGCAAGCTCTGCCAATCGTAGGAGATTAGCTTACCGTTTTTGTCTTTTCCTTTGGGGATTTTGTTGGGATGGTTGTATGGCGGTTTGGTCAGTTCGTCCGCCATTTTTAGAAATAATAGAAACGTTAGCTGCTCGACGTAGGCCATGTAGGATAGGCCGTCGTCCTTTAGCACACCTGCGTACGACCATACGCGGGTACCGATTTGGCTCGCAGTCGGAGTAGATTGGCGAAGTTCATTTGCCTGACTCATCACTAGTTCCTTTACGCAATGCGCTGTTTCTTTGCATTCTTGGAACGCTTCGGCAGATCGTCCGACTTAGTCGGCCTCCCCTTTAGTGCGCACCGAACACGCTCAAGCAATTCTTTTGCTGATTCGTCTTTTGGATCCCGTGGCACAAGTTTGCCTGCGAAGGCCGACTTAAGGATCGACTGTCGCAATCGCATCGCCCGCGCAAGCCCGCGTTTAACTTCGGCTTCCATTGCGTCGATCTGGGAGAGTTTCTCTTGAATCATGGCGATTTCCTCAGCTTGCTCCTCAATTGGGGGCAAGGGAACGACTATCGATTCAAGATCAGCTTGCGACACTTTGTGAATTCCAGCAGTAGTCTTGGCCTTTTTTTCAATCTGCCTTCGCACGAGAGGCGATGGCCAGAATGTAGGAAGGTATGCGGCCGATGGTGATAATCGGAAGCGAATCATGGTATCGGGGAAGACGATTTGTCTCGGCGGTCGTTGCGCGACTGTACCACGACCCAATAGGCGCAGTGATCCGTTACCGCGAGAAACATAGAAGTCGCCTTCTCGTATTGCATTCGCTTCCGCAGTCCGCCTGTCGATCGGGATATAACGGATGGCCGTGTAATCGAAACCGTTATCGGTGAGCGCATTCAGCTTCAACGCCGCGACACCGGGGGGCGTGTCTTGACCTTTTACTGAAATGCCGCTTGAGAGTCCCTCTATCAACAGTTGATCGACGGTCGCCCAACACCAACCGTCCGGCAATTCCGGCAGATCATTCGGCTTTGGCTCGACCGGCATCTGGTAACGGTCGCGCCAATTCTTTGGCGGCTGGCGGCGTTCCTTTCTATACTGTGCGAGAGTTTGGGTTTCCCAATTGAGGCGACGTTCGACAAGTATGCGCGCCAAAAGCTTATTGCCCGGTTCTGGGGGAGGGCCGTGCTGCTTCCGCCAAGCTGCCGTCAACCTCCCTGTCACAGCGGCGTGTAGCACCGCTGAGCGATATCGCTTAAGCTTACGCTGCACCTGTTCAAGAGCCGCGACTCCAGCCGACAGGTCGGAAAAGAGCTCTTCAATTCGATCCGCAATACGAGTTTGCTCTGCAAGGGGCGCTAAAATAACGCGAAGTCGCACGAAGCGGTCGTGAGTGAGGTTCAAACCACTGTCGCTTATGCCGGTCTTCATCCCATCAATAGCGGCTTGCGACTCAGGCGAGAGCAGAAGCGCCTCCAAATATCGCGGATCGATAAGCTCGGGATTGCCGCGAAATCGGTACATCTTGCCCGAAAGAATTAACCGAGGGCGTGTATTCCTTACTAGCGCGGGAACACCGCAACGTACTCGTGGCCCTGCGCAGGTGATCAGCATATCACCGGGTCGAACCTCCAAGTGCGCCCGAGGGTGCAGCTTTTTAGGGAGCAATTTGTTGTGCTCTTCAAGAAAAGCACCAGCCTGAACTGCAGTCGTTTTTAGAACACCCCAATCCTCCGGCGAGCCAGACGGCCATTTCTCGCATTGAGGACTCCAGCCATGCTGCAATACTTTGCCATTTGCATGGCCGAGCAGGACATCGTGAAGTGTAACTTCGGCCCATTTCGGGGGTAGGGCGCGATCGGCGGTATTCATGCGGCCAAAACCCTATTCATCTCGTTAAGAATAATGGGGAGTCGATCGCCAAAAAGTTCGTGGGCCTTGCCGAGATTTCCGCGTTGCGCAAACCAGCCGTCTTGAAAATCGTCCATCTCGATAGCGAGGCTCGTTGCAATGTGCTCGGCAATTTTGTCGAGCCAGGCAGCTTGCTCATCGCTGAACGCGGCTCCTGCCTCCGTTTGCTGTGCACGCCACGCTGCATATCGCGATCGAACAACCTCAGCAAATGGGGTGAGGGGCTCCGTCGGCTGCAGTGCATGACGTATGAGGGATACGAGATCGGTAATCATCTGTCCGCCCCGGCCGGAGGCCTTCGCCGCTTCGATCGCTTCGTAGCAACGCCATAATTCCTCAGTTGTCGCGGCGACTGGCGGCCGTTTAATCCGCTCAGCAAGCTCCTTCAAATCACGGAATTTCAGCCGATCAGCGGTCGCTTGGCCGTACATAACTTGCAAGGCCAGTAACTCATCTTTGTGGTCTTCGATGAACTGTTTGAAATTCTCAATCTTCGTCTTTGCCTTATCTATAGCTTCCTGCGAATAACCGGCGAAGATTACTTCGTCCTGACTGACGCTATCGATCGTCTGTTCGTTGTCACGCTTAATCTCCAACAGCAGGTCGCGAAGTTGAGGATTGTAAAACGGCTTAACGGCGTGTTTGATCAATTCCTGTTCTGCGGCGGCTAGCTGCAGCTCTGTCAGTTCGGTAATGCCTGGATTCGACTCACGCGCCTTGTCTTCAATTGCGCCGTCTTCAATCGCCGAAACTAGCTGCCGCACTAGGTCATCAACACTCTGACCATCAGCGTGTTTGCGAACTTCACTATGTTGCGGATCAGTCATCTCCCGAGCGAGACCTGTGAGCTTCCCGGCCAAAGCACTAACGGCGTCGGCATCGGTACCGCCTGCCTTTATATAGTCCAGCACCTGTTTTAGCGTCTTCGTAGGCTGACGATCGATCGGTCCTCGTTCGCTTTTGCACTGTTTGCAGACGCCGACCGCATCGACGATAACAAATCGGGTCTTGATGACTTTTTCACCCGATGCTTGTGGTGTCACACCGTGGAGTTCGTCCGGAGATATCACGCGGACACCTCGGCCCTTCATCTGCTCAAAATAATTGCTGCTCTTAACTGATCGCATAAAGAATACGATCTCGACTGGCTTCAAATCTGTGCCAGTCGCAATCATGTCAACGGTGACTGCGATTCTCGGATTGAAGGAATTACGGAACGCGACCAACACGTCTTCACCGGTCTTGCCCTTTGTCTTCTCGTAGTAAACAACTTCTCGCTCCGTGCCATCAGGGTCGGAGACCTTTTTGGTGAGTCGCATAACGCCGGTACGGTAAGTAATCTTTTGACAGAAATCGTTACCGCGACCGAACTCTTCGCGCACGATGCGCACAATGTCATCCGCGTGCGAATCATCCTTGGCGAAAATGATCGTTTTCGGAACTTCATTGCGCCCCGGGAAGATTTCTGTAAATAACTTATCGCGAAAGGTTTGGACCACTGTGCGGATTTGATCAACTGCAACAACTGAGCGATCGAGGTCGTCGCCGCCATACTGCAGATCCCGATCTAGCTCTTCCTGCCGCTCGGCACGGGTCATGCGACTTCGTTTGCCGACATAGTAGCCGGCTTCGACCTGCGAACCTTGATTAGTGATCCGAGTTGTAATGTCGTAGACATCGTAGGGAACATTCACTCGGTCGGCGACGGCGTCGACGTGAGAGTATTCCATCACGGATTCTTGTTAAAGAACCCGATGGTTTGTTTGCTCGGCGTGGCGGTAAGCCCAATTACGAAGGCATCGAAATATTTGAGCACGTCGCCCCACACACTGTATATCGACCGGTGGCATTCATCGACGATCAGCACGTCAAAGAACTCGGGCGGCAATTTTTCGTTGTAAGTGATAGGAACCGGAGGTTTTTTGAAGGCTCCTGGTCCCTCGAAACTTGAACGCTCTTCATCCTCTTCAATCAGATCTGGCTGGCCGGTGAGCACAGAGTAGAGGCGCTGAATTGTCGTAATTATGACGCGATTGACGGGATCGAAGTGATTCTTATGCGGGAAGGCCGTGTTGTAAAGCTTGTCGAACGTATGACGTTCATCCGGCGGCTGAAATTGCTGGAACTCTTTCAGCGTTTGGAGGCCGAGATTCGTGCGGTCGACCAAAAAGCAAACGCGACGTGCATGAGCGTACTTAATTAGTCGATAGGCAATGTTGGCAGCGGCAAAAGTCTTGCCAGAGCCTGTGGCCATTTGGATTAGTGCTTTTGGTTTAGCGAGGCTAAGCGATTGTTCCAGATTTGCAATCGCAGTAAGTTGCTTAGGCCAAAGACCCTGAGTCGGCACATTTGGCATTTGCCGCAGCCATCCGCGCACCGAAAGCTCTTCTTGAACCAATTCGCGAAGCGCTTCAGGGCGATGGAACTGGAAGATGTCACGGCTGCGAGCGTGCGGCTCCATCCAATTCGTGAATTGGGTCACCTCGCCGGACGACTCATATTGGAAGGGAAGGGGACGGCGCCAGGCAGGCAACTTTGCCGCCAGCCCGTCGGCATAGCTGGCTGACTGTCCTTCGACTCCTTTAAGCGTGTGACCAATGGGTTTTGCTTCAACGACCCCAATCGCCTTGGCATCGACATACAGCAAGTAGTCGGCCTCGCCATGCGCACCAGGGAATTCGGTAATCGCCAATCCTGGTCCGGCGCCAAGGTTCATATGCTTGTATGCCTGAACAATCCACCCGGATGCCTTGAGTTTGGCGTCGATTAGTTCGCGAGATTGTTCTTCGGGAGTCATGCGTTCGCTTCCGAGTCGCAGGTTACTCGGCTAAGGACGTGCGCGGGATTTGTCACACAGCGGGAAAGTCACTTCGGTTTGCGTTTCGGCCTATGGCCGCTTGCAGAAATATTTACCTTGCCCAGCAGTTTTTCCAATTCAGTCGTGGAGTACAGGCGGTAGTGGTTAATTGGGTGCCGACGCTCATTAATCTTCCCGGCGCGTCCCCAATTCCGCAGAGTATTCTCGGCAACTCCAAGGTATGCCGCGGCATCCTTCACAGTCAGGAACTGGGAGAGTTTTTCCATTATGCCACACCTAGTAGGCCAAAGTGCTAAAGATCACCAAAGCTTACCAAAGAATACCACAGCTAGATAGCAGCCTGCCGTGGCTTAGATCGCTATCCGCTCAATTTCGTCTAGCGTAATCTCGTCACTTGTGCGGTCGTATAGTTTTGTCGTTCGCGGCGACTCGTGTGCTGCAATTGCCTGAGCGTTTTCGATTGTGCCGCCGTTTTCCAAATAAGCGGTAATCCCGGTTGCTCGAAATGAATGGCAGCAGGTTTTCGCAGAGAGACCTGCAGCCGCTGCACGGCGTTTGATCATCCGTAACGCATCATTGCGCGTGAAACCGCGTGCGGTTAGAAATCCCTTTCGATCAACTGAGCGGAAGAGGGGAGTCTTTTTGTCTGAGGCTATGCCAGCAGCTTTCAAGTACGCGTCGATGTATCCATCGGCATTGTGGTGTGCGGGCACTTCGTGACGCTTTCCGCCTTTCTCGTGCAAACGAAGCCACCAGCGTTTTCCCTCAGCATAAAAGTCTTCGACCTTCATCGAAACCGCAGCGCTTACGCGGGCAAACGAATAAACCATGACGCCGATTAAGGCACGATCGCGTAGCCCGATGACCGTCGTCGTTTCAATGGAATCGAGAAGTGTTCGCGCTTCCTCCGCCGTCAGCACCGAAGTTTTGCCACGTTTGACAACATGCTTCGGGCCCCGCACTGAAGTTGCCGGATTGTGTTCAACGATTTGCCCGGTCACCATCCAATCGAACAGCATTCGAATCGCCGCTAAATGCTGTTTGATAGTCGGCTTGGATGCCGGATGCTGTTCGATGTAAGCTGCAACAACAACCGGTTCAATTCGATCGAGCGTGTCAATGCCACGCTGTTCACACCAATCGAAGAATTGTTTTGCGGCCTGAGCGTATGCAAGCCGCGTGTTTTTATTCCGAATGGTCACCGCGAAGAATTCAAGAAAACGACGGGCGCCGGACCGGCCGGAATTGGCGATTGCCAGCGGCAGGGCGCCAAGGCCAATTCGAGCTAATTCTTTTTGCGACGTGACGACATCTTCCTTGTCCATTTGCCTCCGATAAATGGATGCGCAAACGGCGTGTGAATTCGAAGCCAGATTCACCCACGTTGTGCATCATAACGCAGAGTGTTTTATCTGCCGTGCCTTGGTCGGTCGCGGTCTCAGGCGGCGCAAGCGTTGCCCACGACACGAAGTGGACTGGCCGCAAGATCGGCACGTCAGATAAAACGGGTTGAACTGAACCGCGCAGCCGCCCGGGACTATGGAATTGCAATCGACTTGTGTCGTGGCAGGGAGTGACTTAGCAACCGCGGCAGGATGGTGTTTGCTAGGCGAACGATTTCGCAAGCCTGTTTTGCAGGGATGGCACAAACGGCATGGTCGCCATATTTGACGATTGGACGTGCGACAGGCGCGCACGCGTAGCGATGCTTGTTGAGAAGCAGCCTAAGCGACCAAGCCAATGGGGCGGCGAATCGCAGGATCATGGTGGCGTTCCAGACGGCGGGCGGGATAGACCCCCAGTTCGCCGCAGCAGCCAATGCCACGCGCGTGGCACATGAGGAAGAATGACGGCCACTGGCAAAAACTGACCGCTTCGGCAAACAGGACAACGTTGGCCGACTTCCGCAGTTTCCTTGGGCGATGCTTGGGGAACCGTGGACTCGGATTCCGTGGCGACGGCGGGCGTGCCAAGCAATTGACGAATCGCGGCCAGTTTGGCCGCCCGATGCCGATTCGCCAAGAAGCCGAAGTAGCGAATCCGCGTGAAGCCACCCGGCAGCACATGCAAGAGGAACCGTCGCGTGAATTCGTCGGCGGCCAGTGTCATGGTTTTGTGGCGACCGCCGTCGGCGTAGTCTTTCCAGCGAAAGCGGACCTTTTTGCCATCGAACGCGACCAGCCGCGAATTGGCCAGCGCCACGCGCTGGGTATAGCGCGCCAGGTACTTGAGTAATTGGACAGTGCCGCCGAAGGGGGGCTTGGAGTACACAACCCAATCCTGCCTGACGGCTTGATCCAGCAACTCCTCAAACTGGGTCGCTGGGGCGAGGGACGCCAGGCGGCCCGGAAAACGCAACTGTTCTGCCTGCCGAGCGCGTTTGAGCAGCGCGATGAACTTCCCCCGAAAGACGCGGCTCAACACGCGGACTGGCAGGAAAAATCGCGGATCGGAGGCGATCCAACGCTGTCCGTCCGCCGACAGCCCGCCCGCCGGTACAACACAGTGCAAATGGGGGTGGTGCAGCAGGTTTTGCCCCAGGTGTGCAGCACGGCCAAAAAGCCGATCTGGCCGCCCAGATGCTTGGGCTGTGCGGCGATTTGCAGGAGCGTCTCCGACACTGCCTGAAACAGCATCCCATACAGAACACGCTGGTTCGCCAGGGCCAACGGTCCCAGTTCAGCGGGCAGCGTGAACACCAGATGAAAATAAGGAACCGGCAGCAGCTCCGCCGCCCGCGCATCGAGCCACTGGGCGCGGGCCGTGGCCCCGCACTTGGGACAATGCCGACTTCGGCAAGAGTTGTAGGCGAAGCGCCGCGCGCCACAGCCGTCGCACGCTTCCTCGTGCCCACCCAGAGCGCTGGTGCGACAAGCGGCCAGATCGCGCAGCGCCCGCCGTTGCTGGCTACGCATCACCGCACCGTAGTGGTGCAAGTAGCGCGCGCCGATGGCGCGAAACACGGTGCCTACTTCGATTTCGGCTCGGTCCGCGCTGCCTCGAAGTTCGCCAAGGCATCCAGCGGACTGGAAAGCGAGTGGATCCGTTCCATCGAGACCGCGGTGTACAGCGCGGTGGTGCGCAGGCTGCGGTGTCCGAGCAGCACCTGAATCGTGCGAATGTCCACCCCGGCTTCCAAGAGGTGCGTGGCGAAGCTGTGTCGCAAGGTGTGCATCGTGACGTTCTTCTTGAGCCCCGAGCGCCGCAAGGTCGTGCGGCAGAATCGAGCCACGGACACGATATGCCTTTGTCCACCGCTGCGAGCGGGAAACAAAAACTCGCGCGGCCGGTACTGCTTCCAGTAACTTCGCAGCAACTCCAGCAGTGTGGGAGACAGCATCACGTAACGGTCCTTGCGTCCCTTCCCTTGACGGACACGAATCACCATCCGCTGGCTGTCGATGTCGGCCGCTCGCAGGTTGACAATCTCGGATACTCTCAGGCCCGCCGCGTAGGCCGTGGTGAGCATGGTCCGCGCCGGCAGCCACTTGGCTGCCGGCAAGAATTGCGCGACTTCCGCGCGGCTCAACACGACAGGGAGTCGCTGCGGTCCCTTCGGACAAGGAATGCCTTCCAGCAGCCGCGCTTGCCCCAACGTCTTTCGGTACAAGAATCGCAGCGCGCATAGAGCAATGTTGTAGGTCGTCCATGCCACGCGCCGCTCGTTCACCAAGTACAACAGATATTCGCGGACATGCTCCGAGTTCAGTTGGTCGGGAGACTGATGGAAGTGCTCCGCGAATTTCGCCACGGCCGAGATGTATGCCTTTTGGGTATGCGGCGAAAAGCCTTTCAGTTGCAGATCGCCCTGAAAACGCTGGCGTAACACCGTCATGACGAGGCTCCGAAGAATAGGTTGCGATCAGCAGTGCGGTTGTTCCTTTAGCCTGATTGCCCACGGGGCCGCGCGCAAGTCCCTACAATCGGCACAACCGTGCTCACTCGACCTTGCGATTCGGAGGATGAATCGGACAATAGGGTCTAGTTTCATCCCTGGATCAAGGAGGACTCGCCATGCCCCGCGCGTCGAAATCCGCTGCGAAAAAGCCGTCGCCGGTGTACCAGTTCAAAATCACGCTCTTGGACATTGAGCCGCCCATCTGGCGGCGGATTCAAGTGCCCGACGGCACGTTGGATGAGTTGCACGAACATATTCAAACGGCGATGGGTTGGACGAATTCGCACTTGCACCAGTTTGAAATCGGCGGCCGTCGCCACGGCGACCCGGAATTACTCGACGACGGCAGCGGCGACAACGACTTTTTGGATTCCACCAACACGCGACTGGGCGATCTGCTGGCGAAGAAGCGCCGCTCGTTTCGCTTCTACTACGAATACGACTTCGGCGATGGCTGGCGACACGAGATTGTGTACGAAGGTCCTCAATCGGCTGAATCCGGAGGGAAATATCCCCGTTGCCTCGAGGGTGCACGCGCCTGTCCCCCGGACGACGTGGGCGGCCCCTGGGGATATGGCGACTTCCTCACAGCCATCCGAGATCCCAAGCACGAAGATCACCAGGATATGCTTGAATGGATCGGCGGCCGGTTCGATCCTGAAAAGTTCAGCGCCGCTGCCGCTACCAAAGCCATGCACCGTGGCCTACCCAACTGGCGCGACGCAAGATAACCGCGCAACTCCGGCCTACCGCGCAGCGGTTTAGTTCAACATTGATTCTTTTCGGGCCAAGCTGCGAGGCTGGACGCGCTTCGACCAGGCAATTGGGCGTGCAAATTGGCCCAAAGAGCCCAAGAAAAGCCCTATTCGGGGGGGAAGATAGTCCGAAGAGCCTAAGAGGTCAAAATTATCCATGGTTAGGGAAAAAAAATCCATTCGCACCGAGGAATTTAATAATATGCTGATTGTTAATTGCCAGCAGCAATGGAGCTAGCAACACGTTGGAGTCATGGTAACAGGGGAACGATCGAATTGCGCTGCGGAGAGAGGATTGCGGAGTTGGTGGAACTGAGAATGAATCAAGTCACAAGCAATTGAGAGATTCGGAAGGAGGTGCGGTTATTCGTTTAGTCCGATGTCTGAAATGTGGCGGCACGGGGAAGAGGGTACACATTCAGATACTTGGAGAAAAATATGAGCATCAAGAGCTTCTCGTCACACAGTAACGTATTAAAGTTT
Source organism: Pirellulales bacterium (assembly GCA_035656635.1). Taxonomy (NCBI): domain Bacteria; kingdom Pseudomonadati; phylum Planctomycetota; class Planctomycetia; order Pirellulales; species Pirellulales bacterium. Next base: position 28,107 of record DASRSD010000037.1, on the reverse strand, counting down.
GTTCCACTTCCGGCAATTCTGTTTTTGGGCATTTGCGTTTCGACGGCCAGCGCACAGCTTATTCACCGCTATAGTTTCACGACGGATGGAAGTGATTCTGTTGGCGGACCCACCTACAACTTGACGCCAGTCAATAATCTGGCCAATCCCATTACCTTTACCGGTGGCCAAGCACAGTTGAATAACCCCAACTTTTCTGGTCCTGGGGTTGTCGAAAACTATCTGTGGTACCAGAACAGCCCGTCCATTCTGCCGGCAGGCAATAGCATGACGGTGGAACAATGGTTTACCTTCACCGGTTCAGGATTTTTTACCGAGTCGTACGCTTTCTCGGACAACGCAGAAGACAATAATCCCCCCGGCCAAACGAACGGCCAATACCTCATGCAGGCGATTTCCGCCCCGCAGCCTGCAAGCCCGCCTGGCGGAGCGAACACAGGTGGTTCGCATGTTGCCCAAGCACTCAATGGGTATCAGGGCGGCTCGGAAACCGATGCCTTTGAAACCACTCCTGGCCTTGGCGCCGGCGGCGGTGGTTACCTGGACGACGGGGGAACCTATATGATGGCCACCGTGATCGATGGTACCGCCGGCACGCTTAGCTATTATCTGTACAGAACTTCGGACGGCCTCGGCGGCCTCCAGCAGTCAATTACGGCCATCCCGCTGAGCAGTTACAACTTCACCGACCTGTACTTGGGGCGTTCACCGTTCCTTGGCGACAACGCCACCAGCGGCATGATTGATGAGTTCCGCATTTATGGCGACGCCCAAAGCGCTTCACAGATCGCGGCCGACGAAGCTGCGGGCCCCGATGTCGTAGGAGTTCCCGAACCCAGCTCCATTGTGCTGGCGGCATTGGGTTTGTTCGGATTGGTGGCTGCTCGTTCAAGGAAAGCACGAGCTGCGTAAAGAGTTGAACCCCGTACTTACTTGAATGAAATATGACCCCCGTGTTCGACGCACGGGGGTCATTATTTTAGGGCACTTGCTGGAATCTCTGAGTTCGTTGATCGCATCTGTCGCATTGGAAGGAAGCGCGATCGGCGGCGCAGCTACCTGGGCCTGGGGCCATCATAAAGCTGGAGAAGGCGCCGAAGTGACATCGTTTTTCCATTAACTGGCTTCTTGCGGTCGGCATCCGTGATTTACCTTGAAGCTTTTCACTTCAAAGACCGGCCAGCGTGCCGCGGGCCACGCCGGAAGGCCGCTAGCGTCGCACACACCAAGACAGCAGAATTTTGTTTTGACGGTCGAATATCCGATTATCGCTCCGAACACTAGGCAGCAATTTTTCTCCACCGTTCTTGCAAAACTGGCTAACGATTATGAAGTACGAAAAAAAATTATTTGCATTCGCAATCCATTTCACACGGATATTACTGCCGTTGGGATTATTGGCAATCGGGGTGGCAGAGGGTGCAGAACCGGGCAAGTTGAACGTCCAAGTGACGGAGCCGGGGGTGCGAATTAGTCCGACCCTTTACGGACTAATGACCGAAGAAATCAATCACGCTTACGATGGTGGATTATATGCGGAGTTAATCCAGAACCGCGCATTTAAGGATGGTCCGAAGATTGGAGAGGCTCCCGACCCCAACCATCCGCCTCACTGGAGCCTGGTTAAATCAGGCACTGCCGATGGCGCGATGAAGTTAGATGCCACAAATCCTGTGAATTCCACAGCGCTGTCGACGAGTCTGCGGCTAGATATCAATGGTGGCGACGGATGCATCGGAGCTGCAAACGACGGATATTGGGGAATTCCAGTCAAGACGCACACAGCATATCAAGTGAGCTTTTACGCGCGCGCCAATTGTGATTTGAAACAACCCCTCACGGTGGCCATTGAATCTGCGGATGGAAAAACGGTGTACGCTTCCGCAACGGTAGAGGGGATTGGTCCGGAATGGAAAAAGCATCATGCTACGTTGAACGTAGGAGAAGCCAAATCTTCGACGAACAATCGATTCGTAATCTCGGCGCCTACAGGGAGTAAGTGTTCGGTATGGTTAAGCTTGGTTTCGCTGTTCCCACCGACATTCAATAATCGATCCAATGGGCTACGACCCGATTTGATGCAGATGTTGGCTGGTCTTAAGCCGGCTTTTTTACGATTTCCGGGCGGCAACTATCTGGAAGGAAACACAATTGAAGAACGTTTCGACTGGAAAAAAACGATCGGGCCCCTTGAAGAGCGACCGGGCCACGTTTGCCCGTGGGGTTACCCTTCCAGCGATGGCGTGGGGTTGTTGGAGTTTCTGACTTGGTGTGAAGATCTAAAGATGCAACCGGTGCTGGCCGTCTATGCAGGCTATTCTCTTCAGCAACAACGGGTAACCCCAGGCAGTGATTTGCAACCCTTCGTCCAGGATGCACTGGACGAAATTGAGTATGTCACTGGAGGTCCGGAAACAACCTGGGGTGCACAGCGTGTTAAAGATGGGCACCCGGAGCCGTTCAAATTGAACTACGTTGAAGTGGGCAATGAAGACAATTTCGATAATGTAAAGAGCAGCTATGAAAAACGCTTTGCACAGTTCTTCGATGCCATTAAGGCTAAGTATCCTAATTTGAAAATCATTGCCACCATGCCTGTGCGAGATCGCCAACCTGATCTGGTCGACGATCACTATTATCGATCAGCCCGAGAAATGGAGCGGGATTCGGACCATTACGATGCACAAGCAGGCGGCCGGCCGAAGTTCTCGCGATCCGGTCCCAAAATATTTGTTGGTGAGTGGGCAACAACAGAGGGACGTCCCACCCCCACGTTGCAGGCCGCTTTGGGTGATGCAGCTTGGATGACGGGTATGGAAAGAAATTCCGACGCAATCCTGATATCGTGCTATGCTCCGCTGCTGGTCAATGTGAACCAAGGGGCCTCGCAATGGGGAACGAATTTGATCGGTTATGATGCGCTGGCCAGTTTTGGATCACCTTCCTATTATGCGCAGAAAATGTTTAACGAGAATCGGGGTGATCGAGTTCTTCCGGTGCAACTTGATGTGGCTCCCGGCAAGCCTCCCGAACCCCCGATGCCCCACGGAAAAATCGGCGTGGGCACCTGGGCGACGCAAAGCGAATACAAAAACATGAAGGTCTCCATGGGTGATAAAGTGGTTTATTCGTCAGATTCCGCCGACAGCACTGATGATTGGCAACCAGGAGCCGGCGAGTGGAGTTGGGACCAGGGCACACTGCGGCAGAAGAGCAATGATGTCAATTGTCGAGACACCGTGGGCGATACCAAATGGACCGATTGCGTTTACACTCTCAAGGCGCGAAAAATTTCCGGAAACGAAGGCTTCCTGATTATGTTCCACGTGCAGGATGATGATAACTGGCTGTGGTGGAACATTGGCGGTTGGAATAACTCGCGGACAGTCATTCAAAAAACAGAGCACGGCGCTTCTCGAGAGCTGGGACGGGCCCAAAACATCACTGTCGATACCGATCGCTGGTACGACATCAAGATCGAAACGAAAGGACGACACATCCGCTGCTATTTGGACGGCAAGCTGCTAAGCGACGTCGATGATACCCCTGAACCGCCGGCATTACCGGTGTATGCCACCGCCAGCCGTGAAGACGCCAGCGGCGACGTGATTTTGAAGGTCGTGAATACCGAAGCAGCTGATAGGCCCATCGAAATCAACTTAGCGGGAATCGATGGAGTGAAGCCTCAGGCCTTGGTGGAAGAGCTAGCCGGACAACCCGACGACGTGAATACGCTGGCCGATCCCACACACGTCGCGACGAAAACGATGACGATCGACAACGCTGCAACTCGTTTTACCCATGTATTTCCAGCGTACTCCGTCACAGTGATGCGATTGAAGCGTTCGTAAGACTTGATCTTCCGGCGAAAGTATTTAATCATCTTCATGCTGATAGGCATTGCCCGACAATTTAATCTTGCCCGAATAATCGCGAGTCTGCCCAAAAATTCCGTGCGGATAAGCTAATGGGTGGGATGAAAATTATTGATGTGAGCTGGCGGAAATTTCCCAGGCTCCCAGTCGTCAAAGACTTTTGCTTCCGGGAATAGCTGTTTTATTTCCGCAAAATCGTCTTTCTTAACGTTTATGGAGTATATTGGACTTTCGCCGAATATCCGCAAACTCATTGGGATGACCGCAACATCTTCGCCATTGAACTTGTAGCCAAAAGCCAAGTGGTCTTCTCCGGCTAAAAATACGTGTCGTTGCCGAATCCAATTACGTTGGTAGGCAACCCATGCCATCGGCAGGCTGATTAGCGCTATCAGCACAAAGAGCGTGCGTAGACTGAACCGTGGTCGTTTCATACTCCGCATTGTACCCGCCCAGTGGTTTTGGACAAAAAGTTGAACCACTGCACGACAATTGCATCAGCAACCTATAAGGGCCGTGATTAACGCAATCGCGCAAATCATAATGAAGAATGCCCAACGGAATGTTCTCCTCGTCTTGGCACGCTTTGCCCAGAAATGCGATTAGCCGCTGGTGAAGCCCAAAACGCAAATCTCTCGACTTGATCCCGAAAAATAAGTCACCGTGTAGGTGGACCTGTATCGGAACATATGCCTGGCGTCAGTTGTCGTACTTCGCATGCAAGATATGGGGTGCCCCTCTTCGTCAACACTGCTTCTCGACGGAATTAAAATCTATTACCCGGTCGTTCCTTGGTTGTCGGCATCGTTGTCTGCGTTTTTGGTGGAATCAGAGGCTCTTTGCCGGCGTAGTTTGCGGCCCATCCACAACCCAGGAATCGAACCCAGGAAAAGCAGTACCAGGGTATCCGGTTCCGGTGTTGGCGTCGTCGAACCGTTGCCAGCCTTTAGGTAATTGATAAGGGCTTGCACGTCAGCATTATCGATGGTGTCATCGTAATTGATGTCGGCAACGTAAATTGCCTGCGAATTATCCCAGAGACCTCCGCCCAGACGAAACGATCCATTTTCATAGGCCGGAATGTTTATCAGAACTTTTTCCAAGGCAACAAGGTCACTGGCGTCAACGTGGCCGTCTTGATTCACATCGCCGTACAATAATGCCCCAGGGGTTGGAGTTGCTGAAGGCTCTAATTCATAGCCACCGGTTACATGAACCAATTGCGCGAAACCTGAGCCGTTGAACTCAATTTGATTCAATTGGTTGGCATTCAGTGAATTCTGACTGGGGAAAATGATTTGATCGGTATTGGCATCGTTCCAACTGACGATGTTGAGGATTGCAGGAGTGCTAGCCGAATTATTTGTCCAATGGACGTTGCGACTATTAGCAAAATTGAGAATTTCTGGCGCTGCTTGCGGCGAGCTCATATCGATCGTTGAGGTCTGAATTACTTTCAACGCTCCCAGCGATTGATTAAAGCCGCCGGTATTGAATGTGCCGCCTGCCATTTGCAGATTCGAAGCGGAACTGATTGCGTCGGCTATCCCTAAATGCAAGGTTCCGGCCGCGACGGAAGTTGGACCAGTATAAGTGCTAACAGCTGTCAAATTCAAAGTGCCATTGCCAAGCTTGGTCAAGCCGCCGCTGGTGTTGGATACCAAGATGTCCGTACCAGAAATGGCCCCGGTGTTATTAACGCCGCCGCCCACCAAAGCAAATGTTGGTGCACTGGTGTAATCAACGCCCGGATTCGTGATTACAATGCCCGTCAAATGTCCATTGGCGTCAATGACCGCATTGGCCGTGGCACCTGTACCACCACCGCCGGTAATTTGAACGGCAGGAGTGTCCACGAAACCGCTGCCGCTTACGGCTAGTCCAGCCGCACTGACACCGTTTCCGGTCGGGGCTTGGATTGGCAAATCAATCGAAATGTTATTGCCGCCATCGTCGATAATTGCTCCTCCTCTATAACTGTAGACATTAAGGGTGCCGGCATACCCAATGCCATTTGCCGGCATGAAGTCGAAACCTGTCGTAAAGGTATCGCTGGAAGTGGCTTGTAGTGTGCCACCGTGGAAATTCAAGGTGCCAGTTCCACCAACATTGGCGCCGGTAATCACTTGGCCCGGGTGAACGGTGGCGGTTTGCACCATGCCGCCGGTGCCCAAATTCATTATTCCAAATGCGGCGGCATTCCCGCGAGCAAACGCCAAGCCCTCCGTGCCTCCCACGGTAAGCAGGCCCGTGCCGGAAACATTCAGCACGCCGTTAGCCTGCTCGCCAACAAAGACACTGGTGAGGGAGTTGGTAATAATTTGGCCGCCTGTCAAATTGACCTGGCCGTGCACAATGCCATCGCCGGTGGCGCCTCCTAGGGACCCGATGGTCAGGGCATTAGCATTGAGATTGAGCGTGCCGCCGCTCATGTTGATCAGGCCCACGCCACCGCCGCGCGCCACGGCGAGCCACGATCCCACGGTGACCGAACCGTTGGTAATGTCCATGGAACCGTAGCCGCTATCGGCGGTGGACAACCATAGTTCGCTGGTCGTTTGCACGTTAGCGCTTGCTCCATTCACCTGCAACACGCCCGCCGTGTTTGGTCCACCGCCCACCTGAATGCTGGGCGCGTTATTCTTAGGAACAATCAATGTGCCATTTTGGACAGTAAGAATACCGTTCTGTCCGATGGCATTGGTACCGATGTTGACCGGACCATTGGCGGTGCCGGAGTTGTTGGACGATTGAATCGTTCCGGTCAGAATCATTTGTCCACCGGCCACGGTAATGGCACCGCTTAACGTATTCACCCCAGACAGCGTTAAACTTCCCGCACCGCTCTTGCTTAAGCCCAGACGGCCATTGACGCCGCCGGCCCCATCTTGCAACACACCGCTGAAGACATCATTGGCGGAATTATTGAGAATCAACCAGCGTTCCACAATGTTCGTGGTGCCGGGATTGCCGGTGCTGCCATTTTCGACTGTGCCGTTGCCCGTCAGCCCACCGGCGTTGAAATCACTGGCGCTGGATGTGGCCGACGTGGGGGAGCCGATCTGTAATTTGCCGCCCCCCGTGATGTTGATTTCGCCGGTGATATTACTTTGAGCCCCGTTGTTCGGATTGCTGGAATCAATCGTCAAAGTGCCCGGTCCCGGCAAAGTAATTCCCAAAGAACCAGAAATCGGACCAACCGTAAGATCGCCGTTTGCAACGTTTACACTACGAGTTGTCCCCGAGCCGGACAGCGTCACCGCTCCAGTACCGATATTCAAATCGTTTGATCCGGTGAATGTAAAGTCACCGCTCCAGTTTTCCTGAATATTGTTGGTCAGCGTAAGTGCGCCACCACTGCTGGTGTTGTTGAGCGTGCCAGCAGCGATCGTCAATGTGCCTGCGCCCAACGCACCGGCGCTTTGCAAATTAAGCGTGCCATTGCTCAGCGTGGTGCCGCCGGAGTAGGTGTTATTGTTGGCAATGGTTACTACCCCGCCGCCAGTAATGGAAACCGATCCCTGGACCAAGCCAAAACCTCCGGTTGATTCCAGCGTGTAGGCTTGCGACGAATTGGCGAATTGCACCGAGGCAGCGCTCACATTGGCGGTAATATTAACCGTGCCCGTGCTGGCGCCATCCTTGAATGAAACAGCGTCATTGGTGAAAAAGTCGGTTCCTGCGCCGGTGGAAGACAGCTTCCAGTTGTGTGGAGCACTTTGCGAAGCGCTTGTCCACGTGCCATCCAAGCTGCCTGTCCAGATCAACGTGTCGCCGCCGATGACTGCATCAATAAAACCTGAAGGATTCGTCAATGTGACCGTTTCATGTGCTCCCAGACCGGTAAATTGACCTACCACGAACTTGCTAAATCCTGCGCCGCCGATGGAACCAGAATAGCCGAACAATTCGTAGGTTGTCCCTGCAGTCCACGAGCCGCCGGTATTCACGGCATTGATCACAATGTTGCCGGCTGAGCTGGTGGAGAGATTGGTCGTAGCAATTTTAGCTATCGAAGCAGTGGCGTCGGAAGTAAGAATGCTGGCTGTCGCAGCGCCACCGAAGCTTAGCGAGCCGATCGTGATGGGGGCCACGGTGCCATTGCCGTGTGTTACGGTCGCTGCAAAAGTATTGGCTACGTTTACCGTGTTAATCGTGCCGGTGCCGTCCACGGAGCCGTTGGATAACGTTACAATCGGCGTCATCGCCGACGAACTGGTTTGCAACAGGCGGCCGCCACTCACGGTGATGCCGCTGGACGAATTAATGACACCGCTGCCGGTCAACGAAAGAGTGCCGCCTTTGACCGTCGTGGGACCGGTGTAGTTGCTTGCCCCGCTCAATGCCAAATTACCCGCGCCGGCTTTAATCAATCCGTCGCCCACGCCGCTGATCACTCCGCCAATGGTCAAAGTAGCGCCGGCGTTGACCAAATTGGTGGTAAGGGTGCGCGTGGCGTTCAGGGTGACCGCGCCAGTGCCCATATTCAAGCTGGCGCTTCCGCCAAAACTAAAGTCATTGCTCCAATTCTGGGCATTGTTGGTGGTCAGCGTGATGGCGCCACCCGTAATATTATCGATGGTTGTGCTAGCGCCATTAATCGTCAGCGCGCCAGTGCCGATGGCCGACGCACTATCGATGGCCAATGTTCCTGCATCGAGGAGCGTGCCGCCGTTATAGGTACTGATGCCTGACAGAGCCAGGGTGCCGATGCCTTTTGCGGTTAGACCGCCGTCCGTGGCCGGACCGGCCGCCCCATGGATCAGACCCTGCGAAATCCCCATTTGCACGCCGTTGTTGTCCAAAATTGCGCCACCGCCCAGCACGTTGGCTGCGGTAAGGTCCGACATAAAACCGGTGCCGCCACCATTGTTGTCGTTTGCCGGGGCTGCGCCTGCTCCAACGTTCGCGGTGTTCAGGTTATTTTGTGCCGCTTTAAGCGTACCGCCGTTGAAGTTGAAAATGCCGGTTGCACCGCCAGCATCCTTATTCACAAACTGCGTTTGTACCGTGCCGCCGTTCAGATTGAAAGTTGCAGTCCCCGAGCCGGCAACACCCATGCGGATACCGCCCGCACCAGGGGTAATGCCCGCATTGCTGTAGATCGTTAGGTTGCCGCCATTCATGTTGTACGTAGCGGCCGTCGCGCCATTGCCCAACATATCTAAACCAGAGACGCTGGTATTGTTGGGATCTTGGGTATTCTGGATGTTGACAGCGCCGTTCGTCTGATTGACGATGCCCGTCATGCCCGTGTTGCGTCCGACCTCCAGGTCGCCAATGGCTGCAACCCCTTGGAAATTCACATTGAGCGTGCCGCCGCTGATGTTCAATGTTCCCGTGGCAGGATGAGTTGTCTGGGTGCCGGCCGGGCCGCCGGAACCGACGATCAAAGAATTCGTAGTGCCGCCGGTATTGACTACGCCGGCGTCAATGTTCATGGTGCCGGAACCGGCAAACTGCGTTCCGACGGAGCTGCCCGCGATGTAAATAATGTTTGCGTTCACGGTGCCGTTTAACACGGTAAAGGTTCCATTGTCGCCGGCCGAACCCAGCGGCGAAATCTGGATATTTTGGTTGATGGTGCCCAAGCCGCCGGCTGTTTGCAGCTCACCGGCATGAACAATTGTTTGCTGCGAATAGGTGGCCGCGCCATTGAGCACCAAAGTTCCGGCGCCCTGCTTGACCAAGGACACACCGGGACCGCTGATGGGGCCGCCGATGGTTAGCGTTTTTGCCGCGACGTTAACCGTCGAGGCCGTTGGCACGCCACCCGTAACAGTTCCTGTGGTCGCGTTTTCCGTCGTATTGTTGGAGTTGATATTGATTTTCACCGCGCCCGTGCCCATGTTCAAATTGTTGGAGCCGGTGAAGTTAATGTCGCCGTTCCAAATTTGCGCGTTGTTGTTGGTGAGGGTGCGATCTGCCCCGATGGCGTCGATCGTGGCTTTAAGACCTAACGTTAACGTGCTGGATCCAATTGCTGTGTTGCTGCCAATGCCCAGCGTGCCAGACACATTCGAGCCGCCTAAACTATTAGAAACGGTGACGCCGCCGGTAAAAGTATTGGCAGTGTTAATGTTCACCACGCCGGTGCCATTGACGAATAGCGATCCGGAACCCGCGATGGCATTGGTTCCGTTTATCGTGTAAGACCCGCCCGCGGTGGTGTTATTAAATGTGACCCGCGGCGGCGCGACGTCTCCGTTGGAAATGTTCACTGTTTTGCTGCCAGCGCCGGCAGTATCGTCGAATACCACGGCATCTTGGATACCGGACGTCGATTGATAGGTGGTAGCGGTCAAGCCCTGTGACAAATTCCAATCCGAGGGACCGCCCAACTGCCAATTCGAAGTGACGGCGGTGTTCCAAATCAGATAACTACCGCCGATGGTCAGCGTAATGGTGCTGTTCCCCGTGTTGTTGGTGAGAGTTTCGGTTTGACGACCGCCCAGCCCGACAACGTTTGGAGTTAGCGCTGCAAAGCCAGTAGTGCCGTTGATCGTCGTGTACTTAGCCAGGGTATATGTGTTATTAGTAAACGTGCCTGCGATATTGATGGGACTGACGGCGACCGAGCCTACTCCGCCATTGAGTGTTAATGTGCCCACGGTTAACGAAGGCGTTCCGGCCGAGGCATTTGCGTCGGAGGTGACGGGAGCCCAAGTACCTGTACCGTTGTACGTCAGAGTACCAATGTTGATTCCCGTGGCGCTGCTGGCGATTGTGCCGGTGGGCGATCCGCCGGAACTTACTGCCGTGCCGCCATTGGAGACAGTGCCGCCGCCAATGGGCACCACAACATTGGTCAATGTTCCAATTCCATCCAATGTGCCATTGGTAACCGTCACAGTCGAAGTGACAGCGGTGTTCGTAACAAACTTGGCGCCGGCGCCATTAATATTCACATTGCTCGTCAAACTGCCGCCAGTGAAAAGCGACAAAGTTCCGCCGGCAATCGTCGTGTTCCCGGTGTAAGTATTGACGCCATCTAGCGTGGTGACGCCGGAGCCTTTGTAAGTCATTCCGCCGCCGGTTCCGACGTTGGAGGCAAAGGTGAAATCGGTAAGATTTTGTCCGACGCTTCCAGGTGTGGCTGTTCCGCCACCAACCAGGGTAACCGTTGGTTGAGTTCCATTGCCAATGCCCGGGCTGGTCATCACGATGTGGTCGATTTTATACGTGCCATTGCCCGATCCATCGTCCACCATCACGGCCATGGCCGTGGCATCGGTTGCCCCCGCGCCAGAAAGTACGACAGCCGGGGCGCCAATGTATCCTGAACCCGCACTATCGACAGCAATATTCGTGATTCCCGTCGTGGCGCCCCCGGAATCGGGAGCGACCATAGGATGGCCGATTACGATATTGAAGCTGTTATTGTCGATCGTCCCGCCGCCGCCATAGACGACAATGCCCGTGATGTTATTCGCCGCGGTGCCGGCAAGAAAACTGGTGTTTGTTACGGAAGATTGCAGCGTACCGCCGTTGAAATTCAAGTACGTGGCGCCGCCGCTAGGAGTGATATTATTGGCGGCCGAAACGCTTCCGACGCGCAACAATCCGCCCGAGTTCAGATTCATGGCTCCCAGCGCAAGCCCATTGCCATTGGTTGTATTTGACAAGTTCAGCGGAACACTTGCACCTACCGGACATTGCATCGTACCGTTGCTGATGGTGGTAACCGCATAAAAACGGCTGTCACCGAACGTGCTATATAGAATCTGTCCGCCGCCGCCTTGCGACAGGTTAATTACCGGATTATTTGGATTGCCTGGGCTGGAGCCAATGATGTTCAGGATGCCGGTGGCGTTGGCGCCGCGAGCGATGGTAACCCAACCCTGATCGTTCAGGGTGCCGCCGGTCATATCCATGACGCCGATGTTTCCCGATCCGCTATTATTGCCGCCGCCCACCGCGAATTCGGCCAAATTGACCGTGCCGCCCGACAGGCCGTAATAACCATAACCGCCGTTGCCCGTGGCCGTGCCGTTGGCCCCGTCGCCGATGCGGAAGTTGTTGATGCTGGCTTCGTTAAGAAGCTGCAGCGTGCCGCCTGTTTGGTAGAAAGCACCAGAACGGTTATCGGTGTTATTTCCGTTGACGCCAGCGCCTGTGCCCAGTGCAATAGTCTGCACCTGCAGCGTACCACCGTCGAGCCGGATAATGGCGGGCGTGGCGCTGTCGCCAACCACCAAATTGGCGCCTGGTGAAACCGGAGTAATCGAGCCGGTTGCAGCAATGTCCAGCGTGCCACCTTCGACGGTAATTTGGTCGCTGAGCGTGTTAGTGCCCGTCAACGTCAGTGTTCCGGTGCCGCGTTTGCGGAGCCCCAAGTGCCCGCTGCCGCCGTCGATCAAGGAACCGGAAAACGTTGTGTTAGCGTTGTCGGACCCAACGGTCAACCAGCGCGTAGTATTGCTGCCATTTGCCACGATGCCCGAACCTTCCAATCCGCCGAAAAATGCATCGTCCTGACCGATGTTAACCCGTCCCGCGCTGACGGTGAGCGTACCTTCCACCGTTGAAGTTTGCGCCGGCAGATTGCCCGCGATGGGCGCGATCGTCCACGTGCCGGTTCCCGCCTTAATAATGCCGCTGCCCGATCCGACAACGGAATTGATGACACCCGTAGTCAGCGTGGAGCTACCGTTGATGGTAAATATTCGCTGTCCGGAACCACCGCCCAGCGTCACGGTACCGGTGCCAAAATTCAGGTTTTCCGTGCCGACGAAGTTAAGATCGCCATTAATGTTCACGGCGTTGTTGTTCGACAGCGTGATGGCATCGGCCGAAGTGTTGTCGAGAGTCGCAGAGCCCGCAAACGTGAGCGTACCCGTACCGATGGCGGTTGCGCTGTCGATATCCAATGCGTCTCCGCTGGCCAGGGTAACTCCGTTTGCAAATGAATTGTTTCCGCTCAAAGTCAAAGTTCCGGCGCCAGACGTGATGAGACTGCCAGGCCCGGAGATGTTGCCGCCCAAGGTAAGATTGCCGCCGCCGGATGTCATCGTCAACGTGGCGCTGGTGTTGACGGTGATGTTGTCATCGAAATTCTGAACATTGGTGCTGGTGTTTGTGATGCTGCCGACATTAAAGGTAAAACCGCGAGTGCCGGCTGCGGCGTCAATCGTATAGGTCGGTGCATTGTTATTGAACGTAATGGTCCCAAACGTGTATGTAGCGCTGGTTGTTAGATTGTCGTTGAGCACGGTGCCTGCCGTGCCTGCTAAACCAAAGACCAACGAATCACCGGTCTGAGGAAGCGACGGATTGGTGGACCAATTTGCAGGCGTCGCCCAATTGGCGCCGGCGGTATTTCCAATCCAAGTATCCGTAGCCGCCTGAGCAGGCTGACCTAGCAAGCTACCGGCCCCAATCGTGGCAGCGGTGACTCCGCCCGAAAGTGCGCGTAGATACCGGCGAAACCAGGCTTGCCGATGGCAAAGTTTCGCCGAGGCTATCCGCCGCTTTGCTTGCCGTCGATTGCGTGACATCGTAATGCTCCTCAGGATAAAGCTTGTGATGAGCTGTAACGTGTGGTTGGAATCATAAGATGTGAATTAAACGATCAATCGGCCGCGAGCTTGTTGGTCAACGCAAATCACGATCGGAATATCTTTTTTATGACAAACAACGCTGTCGAAGCGAAACATTCTTGGCAGAGAATCCCCCATACACCACTGCGCCCACGTCTCCCCCGGCTAGCCTAAACACAATGGAAAGCAAGCTGTTGAACCAAGAAAAAAGAGGTCACCAACCGGCAATACACACGATCGGTGCTCATTCAACTTAATGTGCAACTCCGCAATGCTCTCTCCAATCGCAGAAACCAAAAAAGACTATTCAGCCCAATGAAAATCATGCCAGATTGATTCCAACCGGAACAACTCTCTCCTCACATCTTATTGGCAAAAACTCTCACCCGTAAGATACGATTATTGAGCATATGGTTTATCTGTAAGTCATTGCTGCTGCCGTGTTAATTAATCAACCAAAGCCGAGCCCGCCGGACCGAGGGGCAAGATGGTCCGGTCGGACTCGGTCTCACTCGTACTAAATCCCGCTCATCCTAGGGCTAATTATTCTAAATGACTTTGGGTTGTCGTTTTAAACGTGCTGCAAATACATGCGGTATGCGAGCTCATCGAAGATCGAATCGGATGTTCTCTTGTATTCCACGTTCAATCAAAATCACTTTGGGTTGAAATCCACCCATTTGGGAAACAGAAAATCACCAAGTTGTCGCTGACGCGACCCCCCCGGGTGTGCATTGAACGCCGGCAATGGCCTCTGAATGCCAAGCGCGATTTCCTGGTCCCTCATGGATGCTGGCAATTACCAACCAGCATATTGACGAAAAACCACGTTGAGAATGGATTTTTTTTCCCTGTTCATGGATAATTTTAACCTGCCGCCATATACAATGGATATTTGCATTGTGGGCGACTTTGGATGGCAGTCAGGAGGAGAGGGAATCTGCGTTCGCCAACATAGTGGTTCTAGGTATTTGTTGTGCCAAACGATTGGCAATGAGTGGGGAGTTTACCTGTGGATATTCGTCAAACGCTTATAGACGTCGCACAATCGAATCGGCTCGAGTCAATTGAGCTACCGGCGTTTGTCTCCCGGCAAGTTTTGGCAGCTCGGCGTTTCCATTTCGACCTGAACCCCAGTACCCGCATGCCCATCAAGATTGTGGTGGGTGGATCGGAGCGTCTCAGCGGAGACTACCACTATCACCGTAAAATTTTTCCTTACTTCAGTATTGAGTTTGTTGCCGAGGGGAAAGGGATGCTGAGTCTGCGCGGAAAACAGTACGATCTTACGCCGGGGACCGTTTTTGGCTTTGGTCCAAATTCTGCAATCACGATTCAATCTTCGCGGACGGAGTTAATGCTCAAGTATCACGTCACCTTTGTGGGCCGGCAGGCGAAGCAATTGTTGAGCATAATTGGATTTATTCCCTCGGGATTGAAGCATGTTGCCGATGTCCATGAAATCCGCGACCTTTTTGATCAGATGATCTGCTACGGCATAAGCGGCACCCGACATAGCGAGGCACTTTGCAATTCTCTGGTGCCGACTTTGGTGTACAAAATCGCAGAGCAATCATTGGGATATAAAGTTGATAATTTGAAATCGTTGGCAACGTTCCAGCAATTGCGCGATTTGATTGATTTGGAATGTCAATATTTGAAAAATATAAAAGAGGTTGCCGGCCGGTCACAATTAACCGTGCCGTATATCTGTCGGCTGTTCAAACGGTATGGCAAGCAATCTCCGCATCAGTACTTATTGCGACAGAAGATGAAGCACGCCGCGAATCTGCTCAGTGATACTCAGGCCAAAGTGCAGGAAGTTGCCTATCGACTTGGATTTATCGATCCGTTTCATTTTTCGCGGGTTTTTAAGCGAGTTTTCGGAGTCTCGCCGACCGAGTTTCATCGACACATGGTTCCGCAAACACGGAATAATCGTTCGTAATTCTGGCCGCCACCGAAATACGGATTTGGGCGTACTTCGTGCGGCACAAAGTGCGTTTTTTCGCTGCATCAAGAAACATCAAACTGCGCGACGGTGTATGAAGCCGCGGGCAGCTTCAGCGTCATGCTTGAGCTCGCCTGCGGAACATCAAGTGTTTGCGGAACAACATTCTTGGGATTCTGGAATGTATTGATGGCTTTCAAATCGGACCCGGTCAATGTTTGGCATGCCACAACTTTCTTGGGATTGGGATCCCGCCATTGCAACGTCAATTCGCGCGGCATTTGTAGGTCGCGGTTCAACATAAACACGCTCGCTTGGTTATTCGGCGCATCGATCGTGGCGACAATATCCAAATACGGCACTTGATCGTTGTGGGCAAAATCGGGGCGCAGCCCTTTCGCTCGGATGGGATACGTTTCGCAGTCGATTTGCAAATCGATCACGCGACCACGTGCATATTGTAGCGCCCATGCGAATGGATAATAAATCGTTTGGCGCAGCACGCCATCATTGTTGGTCACCAGCGGCGCGATCACGTTCATGATTTGGGCCAGGCAAGCCACACGGACTCGGTCCGAGTTGCGCAGCAGCGTGTTCAGGAAGCCGCCCACGAGCAGCGCGTCTTCTAAGTTGTATTTTTCTTCGAGCAAGTGCGGAGCGAATTTGCCATGCCCGTTTAATGCGTCTCCTTCTCGTTCACGATACCACACATTCCACTCGTCGAACGATAGCCATAACCGCTTCGGCGAGCGCAGCACGCCTTGCACGTAATCGCATACCGCCTCGATTTCGTGGATTTGCCGCTCCATATCCAAATTCATCGCCAGGAAGCGCATGGAGTCATTGCCAGTCAACTCGGGCGTATTGCCGTAATAATTGTGCAGTGAAATTCCATCCACCTGATCGTAACATTCCTCCAGCACTTCACGATCCCACGTCAAATAAGTCGGCAGAATGGTGTTGCTGGAGCCGCAAGCGATTAGCTTGGTGGTTGAATCGACTACGCGAATTTGCCGGGCAGCATCGCACGCCTTTTGACCGTATTCGCGGGCTGTTATGTGCCCCATTTGCCACGGACCATCCATCTCGTTGCCCATGCACCAATACCGAACATTGTGTGGCTGTTTGTAGCCGTGCTCGCGTCGCAGATCGCTCCACCGGGTGCCTTCTTGAACATTGCAATATTCGACATAAGCCACAGCCATCTCGACCGTGCCGGTGCCCAAGTTAAAACCGAGCAGTGGTTCGCTGCCCACTAAATGGCACCACTCGATAAATTCATTCGTGCCAAATTGATTAGTTTCCAAGGAATTCCACGCACGTTCCAACACTGTGGGCCGTTTGTTCTTCGGGCCCACGCCGTCAAGCCAATGATAACCCGAGACAAAATTTCCACCCGGGTAACGAATGATGGGCACGCCAAGTTCCTTGACTTCGGCAATCACATCTTTGCGGAAGCCGTGCTCGTCCGCAAACTTCGAGTTTGGGTCGTAGACACCGGTATAAATCGAACGTCCCAAATGCTCCAAGAATGAACCAAAAATGTGTCGGTCAAGATCGGAACGGATTCGGCTTTGATCAATGACTGCTTTTGCGGGTCCGCGTGATTGGGCGCTTGCAATACCTGCCAGCCAGGAGCTAGCGGCAATCGCTGCTCCGGACGAAACCGTGTGCTTGAGGAAACTGCGTCGGTCGGTTACGTGCATCGATGTTCTCCTGAGTCGCAGAATTCGCGTTGTTGATGAGCCGGACGCGGGTGGTTAGCTCAATGACTGTCTGAATCGCCTCATTGGTCGTGCGTGTTGGATTGCAGGCCTACGATTGGCCAGCCGCAGCTAACGGCAGTTTGGTTCAGCCATCTTCCCGGGAGAATCTCGACAGTTGGCAAAAATCCTTGATATGGTGTCATGTTGCAACGGTCCCAACCGCTTGTCAAGTTTTGCAAGCAACCGTTGAGTAGAGTTAAGCATCCCGATTGTTTTGATGGTACGCGCGAATAACTATCGCAACCACTGCCCGCGATCTACTGTCCCAGACCGAGACGGACTGTGGCTCGACAAGAAACTTAACACCGCCGCCCATGGCAAATCTTGGCCGCGCCATAGAAGCATGACTTTTATTGTTAAAGGATGACGCAATGCATTACAATAATTGTGCCGCGCTGGCTCGATCGTTCCTCGTCACTTGTCATTTGTTTCCCATCGTTAGCGCGCGGTCCTATCCACAAGACCAATGACAAATGACGACCGACCAATGGCAATGTGGCACACCAGCCCACTGCGCGACGCACTTCTTGCTATGGAATTATTCTTATGTTCGATAGTTTATTTGTTTTAGGCGGTGGCAGCGCGGGCCTGATTGCAGCGATGACCGTGAAGCAATTCATGCCTCAGGTCTCCGTGCAATTGGTGCGCAGTCCAGAAATAGGAGTGATTGGCGTCGGCGAGAGCACCACACCCAATACACCCTTCCACTTATTTCACTACTTGGGCATCGATCAGCGACGATTTTATTCTATGGTCGAGCCCACGTGGAAAATGGGCATTCATTTTTTGTGGGGATCGCGGCCGTCGTTTGAGTACTCGTTCGAGCCACAGCTCGACGTTCGCTTTCCCGAGTTGCAGCGGCCCAACGGATATTATTGCGACGATGATTTTAGCTACATGAATTTACAAAGTTCGCTGATGGCTGAGAAAAAAGCCTTCGACCGTCAGCCCAACGAAGGCGGTCCGATTATTCCGAGTTGGCATGCGTTTCATCTTGACAATCCCAAGCTCGTGGCGGCGCTGGAAATTTTTGCGCGTGAACGAGAGATTAAAATTCTCGACAGCGTGGTGGAAGGCATCGAGCGTGGCCCAACAGGAATTTCCGCAGTGGTTTTACAGGACGGCCAGAAATTGGCGGCCGACTTTTTCATCGATGCCAGCGGTTTCCGCAGCGAGCTTTTAGGCCGCAGTTTGGAGGAGCCGTTCATCAGCTATAGCGCATCGTTGTTCAATGACCGCGCCCTGGTCGGCAGTTGGCCGCGCACCAATGAAACGATCTTGCCTTATACCACCGCCGAAACCATGGATGCCGGATGGTGCTGGCAGATCGAGCACGTCGGCGAAATCAATCGTGGTTATGTATATTCTTCCTCCGCGATTTCTGACGACGAGGCCCGCGCGGAATTTCAGCGCAAAAATCCCAAAGTGCAAGTTCGCGACCGCATCGTTAAGTTTCGCACGGGTCGCTATCGGCGTGGATGGGTCGACAATGTCATGGCCATCGGCAACGCTTGCGGCTTTGTCGAGCCGTTGGAATCAAGCGCTCTGATGGTTGTTTGTTGGCAATGCGAGACATTTGTTGAACTCGTCAACTTCGTCGGCATCACCCCGACCGTTCAGGACCTGTTCAACACCAAGTGGGCTGCGACGTGGGATGAGCTGCGAGATTTCTTGACGATACACTTTATCGCCAATACACGGCTGAACACGCCCTATTGGGAACACTGCCGGGAAGATGCCGATGACTCTCACCTGGATGCGCTGTTGGACTTTTACGAAGAGAACGGCCCGACCGGGTTTAACCGCTATCATCTCAGCAACACCGGCAGCCAATTCGGCATCGAAGGTTTTTTGGCGTTATTGGTGGGGCAACAATATCCATATCGTAATCGCTATAAACCCCCGGCTGCGGAGTTGCAAATCCTCAATTCCCGCCGTAACCAATTCAAAACCCAAGCGAAACAGGGGCTCGACGTGCAAGAATCGCTGGCATACATCCACCATCCTAAGTGGCGTTGGTTCGCAGCCCACTGATTTCGTTGCACTCGCGAGCGAACACCCAATGCGTGGGAAACTATGGGAAGGAATTCACGGCAATTGAAGCTCGACATTCATTTTTGATGCGGGCATGACTGCAAGGTCCGTGAAACACGATTGTTCCCGATATTTCAAACGACAGCATCGCAGGGCTTGAACAGGTCAATAATATACATGTACAGGAAAAAAATATCCATTCTCGGCGGGATTTATCGCCTGTATGTTGGTTGATAAATGCCAGCCGCAGGGGGATGCACGAGCGCGTTTTGGGAGCCTCATCGCAAGCGCCGTTAGGGATTACTTGCAGCATTTCTCGATGATTCATCATGAGTGGGAAATGGCAAGCTTGCCTATAATGCTCTTCGCACTGCACTCCATTCGTCGCTGGGTTACGGATGTTGACTAAACGAGTTGCGGAATAGCGGTTGAGTAGGAGAAACTCCATGCGGTCTCGCCACAGTGCCCGCGGCTTCACGCTCGTCGAACTATTGGTTGTTATTGCAATCATTGGCATCTTGATTGCGTTGCTATTGCCGGCCGTTCAGGCAGCTCGTGAAGCCGCCCGTCGCAGTCAGTGTGGCAATAATCTTAAGCAGTCTGCGTTGGCCATGATGAATTACGACACTGCGAAAAAGAAACTTCCGCCGGGAACTAAGTATTGGTGGGGTGATGAACCGCCAGGGCAGCCTGCTGGCACCGATCCCGAAGGCGGGAGCTGGTGGGACGATCATGGTTGGTACATTTGGGTCTGTCCGTATCTGGAAGAAAAAGCCATGGTGGGCAATGTGCATACGGATAAATCATTTAGCGACCCATTGAATTACACAGCCCGCACAGTAAAAGTTCCGATCTTTGAATGTCCTTCCGACGGCATGTATCCAGACGAATTCAATAGTGGCCCCAATCCTCAAATGTGGGCCCGCTGGCGTGGCAATTATGCCATCAATTTCGGCAATACGAATTATGGGCAGACGACACAAACCGCCATTGACACTCAGCATGGCACCAATACGGCGACGGGCACGAGTCCTGGCAACAGTCTTACCGCCTTTAAAGGCGCCCCGTTTGGCCCTTCCAGTCTTTCGGGTAAAAAAAATGGAATCAATCAAAACCTGCCGGGGAGCAGGTCGCTGGGGAAAATTCCTGATGGCACCAGCCATACACTTTTGATGGCAGAAGTGCGGACGATCAAGCGTGATTCCAACTGGGGAGGACCGATCAGCGAAATTGAAACTGCACTCGGTGGGCAAACCTTTGAAGGCTATCTCTTACCGAACGATACAAAAGGCGACTACGCAAATCGTGTTCCGTGCACCGGTGGCGGGGGGAGTGGTACTTACTCAATTCTCACAACTCAAGAACTAGATGGAGTTCCGCCTTGTACGTGTACCGGCGGAGATCCGGCTGCGCGGTCGAACGTTGACATAGAAACCTTTGCCGCGCGTAGCAAACATCAAGGCGGAGTTAACGTGAGCTTTTGTGACGGCTCGACACACTTTGTCACCGATGTGATAGATATCAACGTGTGGCGCAGTCTGTCCAGCGCTGAAGGCGGTGAGGCAAACGCTGTGCTCCCGTAATCAATAACCAGCGGTTTGATCTGAATTGGCCAGGGTCCGTTAACTTCTCTGATTGCTTAAGAACTCCACAGAGGATTATCTTGAGCAATTTAACGTTTGCGCCGCCATCGCCGCGGCTTGCCATACAATGCTAATCGTGATCTGATCAGGCGAGAGCGCCACGCTCACCCTGCAAGGAACCGGCATATATAAAGGCGCGAATCGCCGCTTTCCATCTGCTTTTCAGACGACGACCGCTTAATGCGCGATTGCAGGCGTTCCAGCTTGTGTGCACTGTCCAACAAACAAAATGTTCCGTCAGAAATTTTGGTGTGAGGAGGGACTGGCGTGTACATAAAGACCAACCGAGCGCGCCAGTCAGGCGAAACCGAACGTGGTAATCACCGCGTTCTCTTAATCGCAATTGTCTGTGCAACTCTCGTAGCCTGCCCGCGGCACAGTTTCGCTCAACTTTCAGGGGAGATCGACGCACACGATCCTTCCGACGTCATCGAAGACGGCAGCACTTATTACTATTTCGCCACCGGGCAAGGCATCGTTTCGCGCTCGTCCACTGATCTTACAAGTTGGACGACGGGCCCATCGGTCTTCGCAACGCAGCCGGCATGGACGACTGCCGCCGTTCCCGGCTTCAGCGGTTTTTTCTGGGCTCCCGACGTCATCTTTCAAAACAACCAGTATTACATGTACTACGCTGTCTCCACATTCGGCAGCAAGGTCTCGGCCATTGGCTTGGCCACTAGCCCAACGCTAAACCCCAGCGCTCCGAACTACGCTTGGACCGATCAAGGCGCCGTCATTCAATCCGGAAATAGCAGTAACTTCAATGCCATCGATCCGTATATTCTCCAAGACACCGATGGCCATATGTGGATGAGCTACGGCTCGTACAATGCAGGAATTTTCGTGGTCGAAATGGATCCTTCCACCGGCAAGCGCCTGGCCGGTGCGGTACCGGTGAACGTAGCAGACAATACCAGCATCGAAGCTTCCGCGTTAATCAAACACGGTAATTATTATTATCTCATGGTCAACTGGGGCACGTGTTGTTCCGGCATCGACAGTACCTATGAAGTTCGCATGGGACGCAGCACCAGTCCCACCGGGCCGTTTCTCGATCAAAACGGCGTCAATCTACTGAATGGAGGCGGCACGCTGTTCTATGATGACGACGGCGCGCGTGTCGGTCCGGGCCAGTTCGCTTTCTCAACCAATAATGGACAAGACCAATTTAGCTACCACTACTACGATGGCAATCGCAACGGCGCACCGACTTTCGGTCTTAGCAATCTATATTGGACTGCTGATGGCTGGCCCAGCGTCGCACCTGTGAATCCAAATTGGTCAGGCAGCACTTCATCCAACTGGTCGGCCACGGGAAACTGGAGCAGTAGTCAGGTTCCCAGCGCTTCCGGATCCGTGGCCAACTTTGGAACCAACTCGTCCAATCATTATTCCGTGAATCTCGACAGTCCGCAAACCATAAGCCGGATCAATTTTCTAAGCTCCGCTTCCTACACGATCGGCGCCAACGGCGGCAACGTCCTGACATTCGTCAAAATGGAGGACGATCCAGCCGCAACTATCAATGTTTCCGCTGGCAGCCACACCATTGCGGCCCCCATTACCACGACGAACGATCTGGGAATAAACGTCACCCCCGCGGCCAGCATCCTAACGCTCAGCGGTTCGCTGTCGGGCGTCAATCTTTACAAATACGGTTTTGGCACGCTTACTCTCGGAGGAACCGATACATATACCGGCCAGGTATTCACGCATGCCGGTACGCTGCAAATTACCGGCACCACTAATATCAGCGGCATTTTGACGGCCGGTCAAACCACGGGCGATGTAGGCACGATTATTGTCTCCGGCAATGCGGTGTTGCACGTATCCAGTGATTTGAACGTCGGCGATACCGGCAACTCCGCCACTCCCGCCACCGGTACTCTGATGATCGAAAACAACGCCGTCATTACGGTAGGCGCAAGCGGCGCATTTGTCGTGGGCTCCGGTTTTTTCAGCAATACCGCCGCGATGGGAACGGTTCAACAATCCGGTGGCACTCTCACTGCGAATGGAAATTTCGACGGTGCTTTTGTCATCGGCGGCCGCGGCTCAAGACTTGGAACGGGTATCTATAATCTTTCCGGCGGGACCGTCAATGCCAACACTGATGTATTCGTGGGGGGATACGGTGCAGGTACCTTCAACCAGACCGGCGGCACGTTTACTTCCAATAGCTATGTTTCCATTGGGCGCTATGCTGGGTCTACCGGCATCTGGAACATTTCCGCTGGTCTCCTTAATGTGAACAACTCCAGTAGGTGGCTGCTTGTCGGCGAATCGGGCACTGGCACGCTTAACAGCTCAGGCACCGGCCAGGTCACGACTGCCAATGTAATGCGCGTCGGCCACAATGGCGGCAGTGGCACTATCAATCTTAACGGTGGTACACTCACAACGCTCGGAATTCAGCGCGGCACCGGCACCGCAACCATCAACTTCAACGGCGGGACACTTTCTCCCACGATCAACAGCACGACGTTCCTCCAGGGCCTGACCACCGCAAGCGTCCAAGCTGGCGGCGCTATCATTGACACCAGTGGTAAATCCATCACCCTAGGTCAATCGCTAATCCACTATGCCTCTCTGGGTTCTGCTGCCGATGGTGGTCTGACCAAGAGCGGTTTAGGCACGCTTACCTTGAGTGCCGCCAACACCTATAGCGGGGGCACGATAATCAACGGCGGGGCTTTGGCCGTGAACAGTTCAATCTTGGGCAGCGTAACTGTTAACTCCGGCGGCACGCTGCAAGGCGCTGGATCGGTAGGCGGTTTGGTGACAGTTAAGAGCGGAGGAGTTCTGGCACCGGGTAACAGCCTGGGTGCTATCACCTTCGGATCGCTTGCCTTGAACAGCGGCGCGCAAACGAATATCGAAATCGGCGGTACGACCCGCGGCAGCCAGTACGATGCAGTGCTTTCCAACGGCGCGGTTAGCCTGAACGGATCGCTTACGGTTTCGCTAATCAACAACTTTTCTCCCGCACCCGGCGTTGCGACCTCGTTTGATTTGCTAGATTGGGGAACCTTGAGTGGTAGATTTTCCAGTACTCAATTGCCGAGCTTGACCACGCCCATGGGCTGGGACCTCTCGCAACTATATTCCACCGGCGTCATCACCGCCACGCCGTATATTCCGGGCGACTTTAATCGGGATGGTCACGTCGACGCCGCCGACATTCTACCGATGGAGCAGGCGCTGACAAACCTCAGTGCTTATAAGACGACATACAAACCAAATCTTACCGATGCGCAAGTGCTACTGATCGGCGACCTCGACGGCGATCACAAATTCAGCAACGCCGATCTCCAAGCGCTACTCAATCTTCTCCAATCCGGCGGCGGCTCCGCCAATCCCGTACCCGAGCCATCGTCGTGGATTCTGCTGTTGCTCGGCGTCATCGGCGGTCGTTCGATCGTCCGAAGGCTGCTGTCTGGCTAACATTCGCGCATTTTCGGAACGGATTGACGGATGCGATTCGGATGCCGGAGACAAACCACTCGTACAAACTCGGATCTAAACGATGTAAGCCGCGTCCGCACTAGGCTCTCTGTGGAAGGCACAAGGGTCTGATTACCCTTACGCAGTGAAAGGTCCTATCAAACGACGTATTCGAGACTGTCGGGGTGACCAGTCGCTAATGCGCTTCTGCGCATCGAACGGAGCGCATTTTTTGGACTTCAAATCAATCGGCAAAGAACCCATACCAATCCGCAGATTCTCTGAAAAGGAAAACATCTGCAACATCATTCCCATGAGTTAGCAAGGCTGTCTTCGTGTGTATCTTTATTCTCGAATACTGCAACGATGCTTGCCAAATTGGTTCATTCGAAACTTCGATTTGAGGCAGAATACAGTTCTCAGATGGCTTAGACCAAACGGCGGTGGCTGTGTCGGGCGTAAAAGTCGCAGATTCCTGATCGCGCGGCCCCATGAATTCAATCATGGAATGAACTGGAGCAATCTTTGAAACCGATTCACCAACAATTACCGCAGAAAAGGCGGCATTGGAATCAGCAGGCAATATTCTAGTGGGCGAATTTGGCTGGGGCGGTGTCGTCTCAATGCTAATAACGGCGTCAACAGTTGCCGCGGAGTTTGGAACGGGGGTTGAATTGCTTGCAGGAGGAGTTGATGCAACGATCGTGACACTTACCGGCACAGCTATGCTTAACGCACTTGAGCTAGAATCGTTGTTGCTCGATCCGTCGTTGCCTAAAATGGTGCTGCTTGCCGGAGCATTTGTCGGTGCTTCGCGATTGGAAAAACTACCGCTGCCGCCAATCAATAAGTTAATCAACGCCTGCACGTCCATGTTCGTGACATGCCCGTCGCTGTCGATGTCGGCGATATTGAGCAGATCCTGCTGCGACAGGCTGTGTATGCTTTGATACGCGTTCAAATCCACCAAGGCCTTCATCAAAGCCACCAGATCGGCGGCGTCGCGGTGGCCGTCAAGGTTAACATCGCCTTTCAAATAAGACACGCTCACCGCTGCCGTGCCGCTCACGGCGCCACTGGTGGCGCGAACCGTGGCCGAACCCACTGGCGAAAGCGGCGCGGTGTATAATCCGGAACTGTTCACACTACCGACCGAGCCGTTGGTAAGACTCCAGGTGAAGCTGGGCTGCGTGGAAAATGCGTTGCCAAACTGATCGAGACCGGTCGCTGAAAATGCTTGCGTTTGACCGTCGGTAAGATTGACCGCGCCGGGCGAGATCAGGACGCTGGTCAGCGTTTGATCAACCACGACGCTGACCGAACTGGTTGCGACAAACGCCGCCCCGACGATCGGGTTATCGATGGCTACCTGGAAATTGTAAGTGCCGGCCTGGGTGAAGGTGGCCGTGGTATTCTTGGCGGCGTTGGTTCCGTTGACCAAAAAGTTGACCGGTGCCGGCGGCGTGCCGACGGTGCTCCAGGTATACGTCAAAGCCGACTCGCCCGCGGTAACATCCCCGCCCAACACACTGAGCGCGGCACTGGTCGTCGTAACCGGATTTGACGACGCCGAAGCAGCGAGGATGACGGCGGGGTCCGCCAGTTGCAAAACTTGCTGTGCGGATAGTGCCGAGTCATAAATGCGGAAGTCATCAATTTTACTTTGTAGGTTCGGGTCGGCGGAATACTGCGACTTACCCAGGTAGTTCTGCGTGGTACTGCCCAAGCTGGCAGGATGCAGCGTCATATTAGTATTTGTTGCTATCGCAACTCCGTTCACGTAAAGCGTGCCGGTGTTTCCAGACAGCGTAACAGTAACATGGGTCCAAACATTGGCGGTCAAGGCTGGTCCATCCAAGCGTTGTTCGGCGCCGTTGCCGCTGGTAGTGATTGCAAATCGCAAGGCATTGGTGCCGCCAGCGTCGTCAGTGAGGAACATGTTGACAGTAGTGCCAGTGCCAAAGTCGAAAATCCGGGCCCAATTTTGCAGCGACGTGGGTCTGACCCAAGCCGAGATCGTGAAGTCATTCAGGTTGCTAACAATCCCGGTGGGAAGCGTGGCATTGCCACCGGTGAGACTCAATGCGTTGCCACTGACCCCGGCGGCAAAGCCTGCAGAACCACTGAGCGTGCCGTTTTTACCATTGCCTGAGGAATCGGCCAGCGTGGTGCCGGAGGAAGCGTTGGCCTGATACCAGACGACGGGAGTGACAACCGTGATGGTTGCGTCGGACGTTGCGCCGCCGCTGAAAGTGCCGCGCACGGTTGCCGAGCCGGCGCTGGCCGGGGCGGAGTACACTCCGGCCGGGTTAATGCCGCCCGCGCCGCTGACGATCGACCATGTGACCGCTGGCGCAGCGGACATCGGATTGCCGAATTGATCGAGCGTACTAGCGACAAACGGTTCCGTCGCGCTAGCGGCAACGGTAATGCTGCTGGGCAAAATCACAAAGCTCGTGGCAACCTGCTCGACGGTCACCGTGACGGAACTCGCGACGCTTAGGCCGGCAACAGGATTAATAATAGTCACTTGAATCGCGTAAATACCAGCCTTGGCAAAAGTAACCGTCGTGTTCTTCGCGGCATTGGTGCCATTGGCGGAGAATGTGACGGCAGTGGGAGGCATTCCCGTCGTGGCCCAGGTATAAGTCAATGCCGATTCGCCGGCTGTGACGTCGGAACCCAAAACGCTTAGCGCTGCCGTAGTGCTGGTGAGAGGCGCCACGGTTGCTGGAACGACGACCGCCGGAGAGGCAAGTTGAAGAATTTCTTGTGCCGAGAGCGTTCGGCTGTAGATGCGAAAATCATCGATGCTGCCGTTGAAGGCTGGGTCAGCATATTGCGATTTGCCCAGATAATTCTGTGTAGTGATGCCCAGATTCGTGGGATGCAGCGTCATGCTAGCATTTGTGGCAACGGCTACTCCATTCACATATAACGTGGCGAAGTTGCCGGATAGGGTGACCGCGACGTGAGTCCATTGGTTAAGAGCCAGGGCCGGCCCATCAAGGCGTTGTTCAGCGCCGTTTCCGCCGGTGGTAATGGCAAACCGTAGGTCGCCGGTGTCGCTGGCTTCGGCCGTCAGGAACATATTGACTGTGGTGCCGGTGCCAAAGTCGAAAATCCGGGTCCAGTTTTGCAGGGTTGTTGGGTTGACCCACGCAGCAATCGTAAAATCGTTCAATCCGCTGACAATGCCGGTTGGAAGATTGGCATATCCTCCTGTCAGGCTTAAAGCATTTCCGCTAACGCCCGCGCCAAAGGCGGCAGCGCCGGTGAGCGTGGCGTTAAGATTATTGGGCGATGAATCTGCCAGCGTGGTACCCGAACTCGCGTCAGCTTGATACCAGGCTACGGCCTCGTAAAACACCGTGAAATTTGCGGTGCCAAACAAATTGCCGGGAGTGGTGGCGCGCACAGCAGTAGTGCCGGCGGTGCGCGAAGCGGTAAATAGTCCGCTTTGGCTTACGCTTCCAGCGCCGCTGGCAATCGACCATGTAATGGTTGGTTGGCTTGCCATCGGCGCGCCAAACTGATCGAGCGCCGTTGCGGCCAGGGAAAGTGTTGTGTTGGCCGCCAAGGCGTGCGTGACAGGAGTCACCGCAACGCTGGTTGTGATTTGGTTAACTTGTACGCTAACTGAGCTGGTCGTCGAAAATCCTGCGGCGTTTGTAATCGTAACTTGCAAGTTATAGGTGCCAGCTTGTGCGAATGTAACTGTGGTGTTCTTGGCGGCATTGGTTCCGTTTGCTGCGAAGTCGACGGCAGCGGGCGGCGCGCCGGTGGCTGCCCAGGTATAAGTTAAACCTGCTTCGCCTCCGCTATCAGCTCCCAGGACAGAAAGCGAGGCGG
>DASRSD010000036.1 GCA_035656635.1 Pirellulales bacterium | reverse complement strand
GGTGGTCGCGCCGGCGCACCCGTGGGCGCGGCTACCCGATGGATCATTGGTCATGAACGCCGCTATTGATGGGCCAATCCACACCGCTCCAGCGCGACCACCGGTCGCGGCTTTATAGGGGCCGTTGCACAATGGGCCATTTTCGCCGCCCCGCGCGACCACCGGGCAATGGAAATGGGAAATCCACACCGCTCCAGCGCGACCACCGGTCGCGGCTTTATAGGGGCCGTCGTGGCTTTATAAACGGAATGCCGGTCGTATAATCCGACCATGCCGAAAACGCTGGGTTACCATATCGTGATCTCCGGCTATGGTTTGTGGCTGCCGGGCGATGAGCGCGGGCACTGGTCGGATGCCTGGGATGAACAAATCGGCTTCCTCGAACCACACACGCTGCATGCGGGCGACCCAATTCGCAAACGGATGGCACAGGAGCGCCAATCACACCCACGATTACTGCTCGATTCGACGATGATTTCCACGGTGGCGGAAACCATCGGTGAATGCCGGGCGAAATCTGACTGGCGAATTGCTGCCGCATCGATCGAGCCAACGCACACTCATTTACTCCTCACCTACGTTGATCGGCTGATCGACAATACCATCAAATGGCTCAAAGACCAAACGACCAAGGCCATTCACAGCCGGATGAATTACGACGGACCCATTTGGTGCAAAGGCCGCTGGTGCTCGTTCATTTTCGATCCTGAAGTTTGGCGGAACACGCGCCGTTACATCGAGCGGCATAACGATCGCCGTGGCATTGGTGCGCGCCCCTATCCATTTTTGGACGACATTCCCAATCCCGTATAAAGCCGCGACCGGTGGTCGCGCCGGCGCGCCCGCGGGCGCGGCTGCCCGATGGATCATTGGTCATGAACGCCGCTATTGATGGGCCAATCCACACCACTTCAGCGCGACCAACGGTCGCGGCTTTATATACGGACGGTCGCCGACGCGGTTACGTTGCGGGCTAGCACATAACTCGATGTGCCGTGGTGTTCCGCACGCACAACCTGTAACCCAGCGGCGGCCAGCAGCGTGCGCAGTTCGTTCAACGAGTACATGCGCACGTCTCCCAAATGGCTGAACCGCACGATCAAATTTGCCAGCCATTGCAGCGGCGCGGGAAACCATGGATCGGCAATTAGCACGTGGCCACCCGGTTTTAGCACGCGGCGCATTTCCAGCAGCACGGCCTGCGGCTGCGGATAATGATGGAACGAAAAATTGCACGTCAGGCAATCGAACGTGCCGCTTTCCCAGGGAAGATGTTCCGAATCGGCAACTTGCAAATCGACCGATTCGCCCAAGCGCTGCCGGGCAACTTTGATCATTTCCGGCGATAAATCGGCTCCGGCCAACTTCCGGTTTTGCGGCGGCGAGCTATTTGCCGGCGCGGGCGCCGATTGCAGCAGCGCCAAAAAACCGCCGTTGCCGCAGCCCACATCTAAGAGCGCGGCCGCTTGCAGTTCGTTCACCATCCGCAGCACTTCCTGATGGACTTTCCGCGTTTGCTTGCCGTAACGGTGGTTATCGTATCGCGGGGCAATTTTGTTGAAGTGCCGAAGCGAATCCTGCTTATAATCTCGGGCTGCCATAAATGCTTTGATACGGTGATGGAAAACAAACAACAGAAAAGACGCGGCAATTATTTTGCCGCGCACGGCGCCAACTTCAATGGCCTAATTTGCCTCTAACTTATGGGCCACTCGTTTGCTAGGCTGCGTTTAGTGCGGCAATGTACGGCCGCCAGGAACGATTATGAGTGTGGCAGTGCGGCGACAGTGCGGCGGCGCGACCAACGGTCGCGGCTTTATAGGATGTTGCTGCCGCCGCCTCGCGAAACTAGACAACAATTAACGAAAATGCAAAGTTCCGGACGCAAACTCGATTCGTTTGGTCGCACGCCAGTTCGCGGAATGACGCGGATTTGCTGTGTCGGCGCGGACACGAGTGCGACGAATCGAACCTCTTCCGTCCGGAAACAAAAAATCGGAAATAAAAACCATCGCGTTGCCCACTGGCCGAAAAAATCACTTCAACAGGGCATGCGTGGCGTGGGTGACGGCCGCTCCAGCACGCAGCGAGGCGGCCACCATGGCGGCCTCGGTGATTTCGGCATCGCTGGCGCCGGCCTTACGCGCGTTGTGACTGTGAATATCGATGCAGTACGGGCACTGCGTGGTGAGCGCCACGGCGACGGCAATCAGTTCCTTGTATTTCACAGGAATGGCCCCTTCGGCGACCGCGACTTTATCGAACGCCCAAAAGGCTTTCATCACCTCGGGAGCGAGGCTGTCCATTTCCTTCAGTTTCGAGAGATTCTGTTTGTTGTACATGGCGGGTTCCTGGGTGAATGGGTGCCGATTTGTTTTCGCACTTGCCCGACACCGCAGAAGTGCCGACGGTTCACAGGAGCGGTGCGGTGGACAAAGTGCGGCGGCAAACCGACAATATGGCATTCCTTTACCGCCTGCTCAATCCACTTCACGGCGATTGAAATCATTTCCCATGACCACCGCAGCTTCTGCCACCCAGCCTTCCGGAATGATGCTCGCGCACATGGTTTATTTTTCGTTGAAGGAGCCGACGCCGGAGAACCGCGCGAAAATGCTGGCGGCCTGCCGCAAATATTTAACCAATCATCCCGGCCTGGTGTTTTACGCCGCCGGAACGTGCGCCAGCTACGACCGGCCGGTCAACGATCGGGAATACGACATCGCGCTGCAAACCGTATTCACCAACCGTGCCGCACACGACGCCTATCAAGCCGCGCCGCGGCACAAGGAATTTATTGCCGAGTGTTCAGCCATGTGGGCCCGAGTGCGTGTATTCGATGCCGATGTGAGCGGAGCGTAAATTGCGATCCGGTGGTTTACATTGCCGCTGTTGATGTCACCGCGATACGGCAACACTGGCGCACTTTGCACCGCCGATTACTTTGCGGCGCTAGCCGATTCGATCGGCGTGATTTGGACCTTGCGGAATTCCATTTCCGCGCCTTCCGATTGCAGCCCGACTTTGCCCGCCAGGCTTTGCGTATCGGTGGCGACGTTTTGCACCTGGCCGTTGACTTTGTAGACCAGATTGCCGTTGTCGACGATGACTTCCATGGTGTCCCACTCGCCCACCGGATGTTGTGAATCGGGACCCATTTTTACGATGCGGTGGCCGTCGTTTTTAGTGCGGGCCGGGTCGGTTGTCATTTTCAGCAGGTTGTGATTCCACAAATCGCCGGCGTCGCCGGTTTGGGTTTGAATTTCCAAGCCGGGCCAGGCTTTGTCGGGCCCTGTGATGCCCACGAGCAACCCCCCGTTGCCTTTAGCAATGTGCCGTTCCTCGACCGTGAACACATAGTTGCCGAATTCGGCCTCGGTGCGAATGTAGCCCGTCGGTTTGCCAATGGAATGCAGCACGCCGTCTTTGACGGTCCAGACATCGTCGATTTTTTTCTCGGCCACGGTGGTTCCTGCCTTGGGCAGCTTTTGCACCCACACCCAACCGGACAGATCATGACCGTTGAACAATTGAATGGGCTGACCAAGCTTGCCGGACAGCGGCGGCACAGTAACACTGGCTGGCGGTACACTGACGCTGGTTGCGGCCGGGCTTTGAGCAGCGTCGTCGGCCCACAGCGAGCCGACCAACGAAAGAACAACCAACAGCGCCGCGGCCGAATATATCGATGTCATGAAAATTCCTCGTCGGTGGTAATTCAATTTCAAACAAAATCTGATGGATTGGTTTTAGCGATTTTACTTCGCGCCGTCGAGCTTCGTCAGCATATCGTCGGCCTGCTTGCCGACTTCGGTGCCGGAGGCGTCTTTGCTGATTTGCGCCAAGGTGTTTTCCACCCGTTTGCGCTGCGCGGGATTCAAATCCTTCACAGTTCCCAAATAATGCTGCAAGCTGTTCAATTCCTTGGCCGCGTTGACGATGGTTTTTACTTGCGGATCGTTCAGGAGCGCCGCGCGTTGGGTGGTGAAATTGTCGGGCAATGTATAGCCGGCAAACCGCTGCCCGATTTCCATGTATTTTTTAGCGGCCGCCCATTTGTCGCCGGCATTCAAGCTAGCCTGGGCTTCTTTCAGAGCGGCATCGATTTTCGGTTGCACGACCGCCAGCAGCTTTTGCGCCGCTTGCTTGGTGGCATCATCGGGAGAGTTCAATCCTTTGGCAATGACTGGCCCAGCCGGAGTGTAATTGCCGACTTCAATGGCCAGCCAGGCGGGCTTCATCTTTTCCGGCATGCCGGCAGGATCGATCTTCCATGCGGCGCCGGCCAGAGCCAATTGCACGGCGGGTTCCAAATCGTCTCCGGTGACCGGAACCAGTTTGCCGGCGGCGGTGATGACGCGCAGTTGGCAGAAGTTATCGGCCGAGATCGCAGTGACATCGGCCTTTTTATCCAAATCGTGCCCGGCATCGACGATGACCGGCCACGCGATTTTATTTTGCTGAATATAGGATTGGACCGCGGACCGCGCATTGCCAGAGCTTATTCCGATGAAAGCCACTGGTTTATCTTCATATTTTTTCGACAAAGCCATCAGGTCGGGCCAGCGCACGCGGCACTTGGGGCTTTCGCCAGCAAAGAAATACAAAACCGCTCCTTTTCCCTCCAGGGCCGACAAGGTGAGCGGCGCGCTATTGATCCAGCTCGCTTGGTCGCTGGGCAGATCGAAGGTGGGCGTGTCGTCAGCCAGCGCAAGCGCTGCGGAAACGAGCGAACAAAAACAAATCAATCTACACAGCAAGGCGTATCGTTGCGCGCTCTTGCACATTCTCCGTTCCATAACGGGTCTCCCACGAGAAAAGAAACTGCACATAAAGAAGATGAGATTTTCCGCCGGTCGCCAGCCCCCGATTCGTTCACATTGTGGCGGGTTTAAGCGGCAGTTGACAAGGGTCTGGCCGCAAAGTATTCCCAAAGCCAAAGCCAATCGCAGATTGGGGTTAGGTACCATTATCACCGGCGAAAACGAAGGAGGTACGACCACGCCACAGAACTGCTTCATCATCGAAGGGGGCGAGAAAGTTTTCGGAAAAGCGCGCCAAATACTTGCGGTGGTTGTCGATCGATCGCAAAATATGGTTGCTGTCCAAGCCCTATCTTTTGGTCAGCAGGGAAGTTGGGAGATTTCAATTCACTAGGATCGCATTGCTAATGAATTAAAACGGATCGTTGAAGAGATGAATACAATCGTTCGTTGCGGAACAACGAGCACGGTACAAACTTGCAATTCGGTTGTAATCGCATTGCATACCGCGCTCTTTCGATATTTGGTCGTAGGCGGCGCCTGGGCCCTATTCTTTACCCAAACCGCATTTGCGACTCCGGCCACTTCCGTCGCAGCATCGGATAATGCCACCGTTCAAGGCGGCGGACCCCGAGGCGGCGCCAACGGCAAGAATTTCTTTAATCTGGAAGGTTCCAGCAACGGAACATTTGCCAGCTTTGGCGTGGCCGACTTCGATTTTAGCCCAATCAAGAATTCGTTTGGCGGCACGGTGACCGGGGTTAGCAATGCGGAGTTGTTGCTGACCGAGGCCAATAATAGTTCTAGTGCCGCGGGGCCGATTAGCGTTTATTACACAGATAACACCAGCGTCGATATTCAGCCGGGCACCTCTCCCTTAGTCGATCAAACTGGAAACGACGGATTAGCCAGCATCGATCCGGCTCTCACGGGATTGTCGCTTTTAGGCTCCGGCAGTTTTTCCGATGTGGGCACAGTCGATACGGTTTCGCTTACCTCGCTCAGCGGAAGTGCTTTGTCGGCATTTGTGAGCGCACTTAATGGCGGAAGCACATTGCGGTTTGTGGTGACCGCCGATAACGCATCGACATTTGCTACTTTCGCCGGAGCGACCAACGGCACCGCAGCCGGGCCCACCTTGGCGTTTGACGTGACAGTAGCGCCCGAACCTTCGGCGTTTATCTTGGGCGCAATTTCTTTTGTGGGATGGTTGGGAGCAAAACGACTTCGCCGCGATTAAAAATCGACACCGGTCGAAGTTTCGCCACCGGCGCGTGTGCCAAGCGCTTGCCACACTTGCCGCGAGATGCTGTCGCTGATGGTGTGCGTCGATCCATCCATAAACAACACATTCACGATGCCGGCATGGTAACTGCGCGCCGAAACCGCCGCGAACGTGAAACCGGTTGCGGTCTTCGATTCTGCGTTTGAGATGTAGTCGACATCGAAGGTGCCGGTGACTTGAGGGACCAAATTTCCACCCTGACTGACCGGCGTGCCGGCCCCGATATCTTGATTGACAATGTAAATCCACATGCCTGGATTCGGGGTAAACGTCGTGGTGAAGCCGGCTTGAGCGACCGTCGGATTGTTGTAATCCAAATGCAAATTGGCATTGAAATTGCTTCCAGCAAAGCTTGTTACCGCTGGCGCAGGAGCGGCGCCAATGGACGTTAACAGCGCCGAGGTACTAGCCGGCAAAGTAGTGTTTGTCGGGTCAGACATATTTGGTTTATTCAAACTGCGGATGTAGCCGGGACCGGTTTTGAAACCGCCCGATTCCAATTGCGCTTTTACTTCTGCAACGGCCAGGGTTTTGCTCAATCCGTCGGAGAATGCCTTAGTTTTCAGCGCTTTATTGATGGCGAATGCGCCATCGCCGGCAATTCCGCCTGCCCAGTCATATAAGAACCACGTCCCGTAATTAAACGCATAATTAATGGGATAGCGATAAGTAAAAGCACCGGGAGTGCCGCCATCGATAACAGCCTCCACGCAAGGATCGCTGGAGCAATTAAAGATGTGAATTTGCGCTTGAATTGCCTGGCCATTGGTTGTGGCATCTTGGTATTGCGCGTACAGGCCGGCTTCTTCCACGAACGGCAGTATTGCCACGTGGATGGAAACGGTATTGATGGGCGGTGGGTAAATCTCGGCCGCCGGGAACGAAACCTTCGCTGTTTGATAGTTGTGCAACGCCACGCCCAATTGCTTGAGATTACTGGCGCAGCTTGTCCGCCGGGCTGCTTCGCGAGCGGCCTGGACTGCCGGCAGCAGTAGCGAAATCAAAATTCCAATGATGGCAATCACGACCAGTAATTCAACTAACGTGAAAGCGCGGTGTTTGGCCGATTTTTGTGTTAAGGCAGCTGTCAACAGTCCTGCCCTCCTTGTGCGATGGTAGTCCGGAAAAAGTTTAGGCTTGGCCTTGATGCCTGAAGCGACCGAAAACGAAACGCTCAGCTCAACGCAAACATTGTGCCGAGGGCGCCGATGGCAGAAAGCCCTTGAATTTAGCCACGCAGGGAGAAAACGCTCAGAACTGCGTTAAAAAATGGCGTCTTTTTCGCCGCCAGAGGCGAATCTTTCGCCCTGCTAGCCTGCGGAGAGTTTGGCCGGATGGCGTCTTACTTTCGTTCTTCCAAGCCCCAGGCGGCGATGATGACTTCCGCCCCCGGAGTCATCTTGCGAATTTTTTCTGCAATGACTCCCCGTTCCGAAACGGTGGCTTTTTTCAAACGCTTTTTGTACAGATTTAGCTTTTGCCGGCGCTTCCGCCGACGCCGAATTTCCTGATGCCGATCGCTAATGCCACCCACAATCACGCTCCTGTTCGTAATGAGAAACGAAATGCTTTGTCATGTTTTGTAGCAACTACGCCGCTTTCCGTCAACGCTGTCTCCTCAATTGCCCGCAAGTGCTTTTGTCGGAAGTTTGCAGAAAAATAGCAGCAAACTAGCGCGGTTCGGCCAAGAAGGCAGTATAGCTCCAAGAGCGTCAAGCAATCGAAAAGTGCCGCGATATCAACCTGCATCACGCTCAAACATGATGTTTGAGAAATGGTCACATCGAAAATCGATTGGTGAGACGCGCTTGGCACGCTGTGGTCATTGCGAAGCGCTTCCCTTCGGTTTATCTAATCGCGCCAACATCCATTGTTGCGTGTCGCCGTCGGCGAAGTGAACTAATACCCCGGCGGTGTCTTGCGTTAGGTTACTGATGCCGGTTTCCATTAGCGGGCGCGATTCGCCAACCGGCGTCCAGGCGGCGCGCTGTGTTTCTTTGTCGACCATGCCCTCGATCGACTTGACGGTTCCTGTGGCCGTGTTTTGGAACGTGCCGGCAATAATCCCCTGCTTGCTGACGGTTAACTGCAAAAACATCGTAGGCTCGGTGTCGGACGATTCACCATCTTGAGTCACCGCGAATACACCCAATGGCATCCAATCTTCGGGCGCCGGCTGAATGTCTTTGGGAATGCTGGCTGCAATCGCCTGAGCCTGTTCTGCATATTGGTCAGCCGAGGCGACCTGTTGATCACCATAGTAAACGTTGTCTCCTTCGTAATAGACGTTCTCGCCGTAGTTGTAGTAGATCGGTTCGTTCCAATCCCAGGGCAACCAATTGATAATCGCCGGCCACGCGGCCACTGTCCACCAATTCACATTGTTCGGCCAGCGCCAACCATCGCACGGATGATCGTGCCACCAGTTGTTGTCGAACCAGCGATTGCAATTGTACCAATTGTTGCTCCAGCGATTATGCCAATTGTTATTGATGTTGGTCCAATTGTTGTGACGCCAGTTATTCCATTGATTCCAATCATGTTGCAGGCCGGGATGATACTGCGACCTCCAATCGCTGCCGGGCCGCGTGCCGGGACGGTCTGACCGATTAGGACGGTTATTTCCAGGTCGCTCCTTTTCGCCTCCACCACCTTGACCCGGCCGATCAGGGCGATTGTCGCCGGGATGAAATTGCTCGCCGCCTCCACCTGCGCCAGGGCGAATTCCATTGCCTGCCAGATCACCGGGCGCTGGTCGATTTTGCGCCGGCCGCCCTGTCCCAGGAGAACTATTTCCACCCATTGGGAATTGGTTTGAGGAATGGTCATGCAAAAATTCGGCGGCGGCACCTCCAGCCAGAACTCCGCCCGCCAGCGCGCCACCGTTGATGCCGCTGGACCGTTCTCCACCAAGTTTCAGAAAATCATGTAGTTGGCCTTGAGTAGGACGCGCATTGAAATTGACCTGCCCGCCAATATTGGGACGATTACCCGTGACATTTCCCGTGGATGGCCGGTTAGTTGTGACTGATGGCCGATTGGTCGGTCGAGGCAAATTTCCAAGCGAGCTGCGGTTAATGTTGCCACCAGCTAGATTTCCACCGCTGGGACGATTGACGGACTGTGATGGGCGCGACATCGTAGGCATACTGCCAAACGAAGGCCGTGCGCCACCGGCAACACTTCCACTGCTGCGCATCGCGCCGCCGCCACGAGAGCTACCACCCCCGCCGCGGCTCCCGCCGCCAAAACCACCGCGCCCCCACAGCTGGGTCGAAACAGCCATGACAACGATCCCAAAAGCAATCGCAACGTATATGAGTTTTTTCATCGTGATACCTCAAAGCTAAATCGGTTTTCGGATATGAACGTTGGAATAGACTCCACACGGCGAGATCACTGCTCCACTTTACGAACGATCAATATTGGTTCGACATTCGGCAACAGCTCACCGCCGATGCTCCGATTGACCGACTCCCATTTGCATGTGTTGTTATCGATCATCGTCAGAATATTGACGCTGGTGGTTTTGTCTCCATCCGGCGAAATGCCGGTGTTGTGAATGATCCATTGGTTATCGTTATGGCTCCAAGTTCCCTCCCCGTAGCCTCCCTCAGAATCGAATGTCCAGGAACGAATTTGCTTTGCTATGGGATCCCACCCGATGATTTGCATGCCCGATTTCTTCACTTGATTGCCAATGGCCGCGGCAAATGAACGGGTGATAAAGTTTTTATTTTTTGTCCATTGGCAGTCGGTTTGAATCTCAACGTCTGGCCGCGGGTCATCGTCATGCCAGGAACCAATCATCCACTCCAACTCTTTGAGATGCTGATAGTTTGATGGCGGTGCTTTTTCCTTTTCCACCTCAGTAACTCGGTCGATCAGCCATTGGCCGCCTCGCTTGACACGCACCGAAGTGAAATCAGAATCCTCGGGTTCCTGGCCAGGTTGAATTACATGAGCCACGCCACGGACAATTGCTACATTGGGCGAGACAAATTCGATGGAACTGATGTCGGTCGTTAATTTAACGTCTTTTTTGTCCGCGAAAGCGTCCTTAAACATCGCTTCGATTGCATCGCGGCCGACGATTTCTTCTCCGGTCAGCGGATCGGAGTAAATAGCTTCCGGAGACCACAGCGCGGCTATTTTCTTAGCATCACGAGCATTGTAAGCCTCGATGAATGCAGCGCCGGAAGCGCGGATGTCAGCCTCGTCATCTGCAGCTTTGGTTGCCGCCGCCGACGGCGCAGTAGCGGTATTTTGTGGTGGCGGATCGGCTGCCCCAGCAATCACAAAATAAAAAAGCAGCGTCATAATGGCGGTGGTCACGAATAGAAATCGCTTCATCAAATTCTCCTTTGAGAAATTAAAGAACGTGGATGGATCGACACCGTCCTCAGTTGGCCTTCTCCGTGATACGACCGCAGACGAGTGACCTAAAGGCAGATACGTAGCCGCGAAGTTGCATCCGCGGCAAGCGCTGGACCGAAAATCGAATAGAATCTGGTTACACTTGTTTCCCTGAAGATCCGGCCCAGCATCGCCGGCCATCAATCGATTCTGATTCTACTGCAGTCCTGCGCTGTAGACTACTAACTTAGATATTTCGGCTTGAGTTTACAGCCGCCGAAGAAAGGGAATACGTGTTTTGGCTAAGAAGCCGTTTGAATCGAGTGCCAATGCCGGCAAATGTGGACCGTTTCCGCTGTTTAGTCTTCTACGAACAATTACTCGACAATGGCCGACAACCGTTGTTTCCGAACAGCCCACACGAAATTCCTGGTAATCCTTTTCGTTTTGATCGGCGTACGCCTCGGCGGATTTAGTGATCGAATGGTCGAACCGAGCACTGCAGTCAAGATATTCTGAAATGAGTTTCGGATTGCCGCTGCGGTGCAATTTGCCGACCGACATCTTGGCATTGTATAGGCATTTAACGATTTTTGCCGAAGGATCAAGACCGTCATTTCGCCGGCGATTGCGGCCGCTCCGCCGGAAACACGTGAACTTTTCGTGAACGTTTCTGTATTGTAGAATTGGTACTCGTCACCTCTGCTTTCGAAGGCTGCGGTGGCGTCGCTGCTATGATCTTCATTTGGCGACAGCAATATTTTTATCGATTACACCAATAATAGAAAGCTAGTAAAGTGCTCCCGTTCGGAAATGCCGATCGCCAGTAAATGCGAAAATTCGGGAAAAGGCACATGGATGGGTGGCCGAGTGGTTTAAGGCACCGGTCTTGAAATTCGTTTCAGTCAAGCGAGCCCCAGAACAATAAATCGCGTAAAACACGATATTTCCCGGCAATTTAGCGATTTCTTTGTTTCCCACCAATAGACGTAGAAGCTGGTGTAAATCTGCATTTGCGGGTGTCAAAGACACCTGGGTGATTGCCCGATATTAACTCTTATCCACAACCACTCCCAATTTGGCAGCTCAATACAGCCGGGTCATTTGGTCCTATACTTAGAAGTTACCGATTCACGAGTATGCAAAGTTCCCAAGCGCCGCGAACAGGAAGTGGAAGCCGCGCTTTCCGCCGAGACGACAACGACATGGAAAGAATCAACTCGATGCTGGCTGAAATGTACAATTTGATCGACGAACTTGGCCGATTGGCGAGTTGATATTCTGCATACAATACCGCTGGGCGGTTTTCTTGCAGGCAGCGACTGGCGCATCCACTCACTCGCCTAAGGCAGCGTCTTTTGTTGGTAGTCATTGGATCAACTCCAGTATTTTCAAGCTGATCCACGGCTATTTCTGCTGTAAGTGCTAAATTCCCGTTCGTTTCGCGTCATATTGTAATGATGGAGCCCTATTTAGCTTGCAGTAAGTTGGTTTCCATCACGCCCGCCCATCCCGTGACGTCGCGGCAATCGCAAATACACGGGATGTTTTCTTGCGCTGCGGGCCTTTTGCCCCTCTTGGTGCACCTCTTTCCCTGCGGAAAGGAGCCTTTGTGTCACTTCCCTTGGTCTTAGCCGCCGTGACATTCCTGGCCGCTGTACTAGCTCTGCTCCTGGCCCGCGAAATCCGCCTCCGCAGAGCACTACAAGCCTTACTCAAAGCCATCTTAACCCGTTGGAGAAATCGCCATGGATAAATTCATTTCGTGTGGCTGCATTGGTTCGATTCTGTGCCTAGCGTTACTAGCCGGTTGCAACGACCGCGATGAGCGCCTGGCCGCCTTCGCCGAAAAAAGCCTCGACCAGCAGGCGCAGCAGAACGCCGCCATTGCTCAGTCCGATCACGAGGTGCACGCCGAACGAGCTCACCTCGATCAATAAGAGGAGGCATTGGAAGCCGATCGTCGTGACATCGCCGACCAGCGTGTGCGAGATCCGCTGGTGGCCAATGCCCTAGAAGCCGTCGGCCTGGTGCTGGCTTGTTTAGCGCCACTCGTGATCTGTGCCTACGCCTTGAAGCAGGCTGGCTCGGTACCAGCCGAAGAAGAACTTGGAACGATCCTGGTCCAGGAACTGACCAGCGAGCGGCCGCAACTTCTGCCGACGCTCGATGGGGCGCCCAGTTCAGAGGCCGGCCGCTGGAATTCCCCCCCAGATCCCGCCCTCCTCAAACACTCGGAGCCGACCCATGACCAATAACTATTTGCTGTTTTCGGAGGTCTTGCCAAATCTCTCCGACCCAGAAATCACCTGGCTTAAGGAACAATTGCAACAGGTGTTTGACATCCACGGGCAACAGTACAGGGAGAAAGAAATTCCTGCTGGGCTTGATCCTGATCGGGCCGAGTGGTCCGGCTGCCGGGCGTTTTTGGACATGGTTCGATTGTTTTAACGCGGCACTTTACTAGCCGCGGTTCATTGGCTCTCCGTGATCAAATTCAGTTGTTTGCCCGGGCACTCAGCCGAGGGTACCCCCAATCTTACCGACGCCGAAGCTCGATCGGCAATACGCTGCGATGATGAACATGGACCGGTTCGCCCTTATCCAGATCTGCTGATTCCAGCAGGTTTGGATGGGGCGGTTGAATTCTATTCCGAGCGAATGGAATGAAGTTGCTTCTTTTTAGCTATGGCAAGTGAGCGCCGTTGCTGTCGTAAAATTCGATTAGCTGCTGCCCCTGAAATATACGACTCATGCCGCCCGCCGCCGTGCTAACCGCACAGGGCAACTTGTGCCCCCAAGTTGGGGCAGTATACTGAAGGCGCAACCGGCGAGATGCGTAACTAGCAGCTGCTCTCGCCTGTGTTCTTTTGTGAGCATAAAGCCATGATGTGCGGCCGGTTAGCGTGGTGTGCAACTCTAACAGCAATGGTCAGTCTCCATGCCGCATTTGCACTGTTACCCCGTCATGTAGTTTTCGGTGACGAACCGGCTACCTCGCAAGCTTCAGGCGTTGCGCCAAAAACTGATTTTTCACAGCTGCCTGCCAATCAATCGCCGGCAGCGCAAACCCAGCCCGCCGCCGAGAAACAAGAACAAAAATACACACCCGAGCAGCAACAGCAGTTGGATCGGGCCAACGACTTGCTCGTCCAAGTTCGCAAGCTCAACGATCAAGGCAAATACGCTGAAGCCATTCCCTTGGCTGCCAAAGCGCTCAAGTTGCGTGAAGCAGTGCTCGGGCCGGAGGGCCGGATGATCCAGAAATAACCGAAGCGTGTTCCTGGCTCGGTTTTGGGAATCAGAAGGCTGGCAGCTACGCCGACGCGTTGCCCCTGTTCCAGCGGTCTTTGAAGATTTTGGAAAATGCCCTGGGACCCGATCATCCGAATGTGGCCATCGCCACCGTTCCCATTCCGCGCTTGCTGCCGGAATTGCTGAAAGCAGTACCGGCATCCACTTTGTCAAAGGATGATCCATCCACCGCTCCACCCTCGCTCCGCACTGTCGGCGAGGTCGATTTCAAAGCGGCCCTGGCACCACTGCCGCAAACTGATCAATTGGCACTGCGTGCACCAGAAAATCGAGATGGCCATTGGCAGTTCGATCCTCTCCCCGGTATTCGGGCGGAAATCGTGGCCATCAACGATTCGTTTGAGGAGCGATTTCCCGAAGCGCAGCGCAAATCGCTTCGGAAAGACCAAGCCACCAAGCAGGCTGTGTGCGAGGCCATGCCGTACTATACTTACCTGCACCTGGCCACACACGGTTTTTTTTATTCCGCCCGGCTATCGCTCGGCCCTGAAAGACGAAAACAGCAAAGATGCAGCCCCGGACATGGAAGGGCGAGCCGCCGCACTCGATGTGGCCGGTTACCATCCTGATGTATTGTCTGGCCTGGCGCTGGCGGGCGCGAATCAGCAGGCCGAACCAGGACAAGATGACGGCATTCTTACGGCGCTGGCGGTGGAAGAGCTCGATTTAAGCCACGTCCAACTGGCCACGTTATCGGCCTGTGAAACGGGCCTAGGCCAAACGGCCGGCGGCGAAGGAGTGCTGGGCTTGCAGCGCGCGTTTCAATTGGCAGGTGCTCGCAGCACCGTGGCCATGCTGTGGAAAATTCCGGACAAAGCCAGCCAACTGCTGATGACCGACTTCTACGAAAACCTGTGGGACAAGGACCAACACTTCTCCAAACTCGAAGCGCTGCGGCAGGCGCAACTGAAAATGCTGCGTGAAGGAGCCAAGCGCGGCGTGGAACTGCCCGACGACAAGACGGCTCACGACGGCCGGATGTCGCCACTCTACTGGGCCGCCTTCGAACTTTCCGGCGACTGGCGGTAAGTGGCACATCGTTGCGCAGTTTGTGCACGCGGCAGTTCTCCTAGTCGATGTACTTCGAGCGGGTACCCAAGCGTTCGCTCGACGCAATATCTACGTGAAGCATTCAGATTGCGTCTCGCAATCCAAGATTCCCACAGACGCCGCTGAAAAACACTGCGATGCAATGTTATTGTTTGCACGCAAAAGCCTCACCATCTAAGCTAGTCTATGCAGGAATTCCTCGGAGAACAATGTAGAGAATGATTTAAAGCTTGCACATTATGACACTCGTTCTTGATATCCTTTGAGGTCGCCTTGAAACCGACATTAGCCACGCAGTATTCATACTTTCCTGTTAGCGGGCGTGATCGGCGGTGGGGATTATTCGTTACGACCGCCGGTGAGTCGCACATTCCGCCTGGCTCGGAATATCCACCACAAGGTCATCCCGGCACGTATCAATTCGAATGGAAACATGGACGGTCGCTGGAAGAGTATCAGCTGGTTTACATTTCTCGCGGTTCAGGAACCTTGGAATCGCCAGCGCGAAAACGGTGGCAGATTGAGCCGGGCGATTTGTTTCTGCTGTTTCCCGGCGTATGGCATCGGTATCGTCCCCATCCGAGCACCGGTTGGGATGAACACTGGGTGGGTTTTGATGGACGGCTTGCGCGAACCACGGTGATGAAGGAATTCTTTTCAGTTAAGGCGCCCGTCTTGCGAGTCAAAAACGAAGATCACATGCTGCGTCGGTTTGCGGAATTGATGGAGGTCATCTCGCAGCGTCGGCCTGCACTGCAACAAATTATGGCGGGCATCACCTTTGAGATTTTGGGCAGAGTTTTTTCTGATCAGCAGGGGGGCTTCGACGAATTGCAGCGCGGTAGCGAAGCCGTACGAGAAGCATTGCGACTCATGAATGAAAGCGTCAATGGCCATTTGGACATGCGCGGCATCGCCGGCGATTGCATTTGAGCTACAGCTATTTTCGGCGGATCTTCAAACAGCAAACTGGCCTGGGCCCTCATCAATACTGGGTGGACTTGAAAATCGCACGGGCTCGGACGCTGTTGAGCGATCCGGCATTGAGCGTCAAAGAAGTCGCGTTTCGCGCAGGTTTTGACAGTCAGCAGTATTTCTGCCGATTGTTCAAAGACAAGCTGCGGTGCACACCCGGTGATTTTCGCGCTCGTCGACGAGGAGTCAAATGAGCTCCCAGGCCACTACAAATTCATTTTCGGAGGGCTCATTTCTGAGCACGGACCTAAAAATGCAAAGCTTAATATCACAACGTATCGGTCCCGTTATTTTATTATCGTTTCTGTGTGTTATTTCTGCGAAGGCTGATGTGACCGTCTCTGGCTTACAGTGCGAATATTTGACCAATCCTCTGGGAATCGATGTCGATGCGCCCCGATTAACCTGGAAATTAACAGACACGGATCATACCCGCAGTCAGAAACAAACTGGCTATCAAGTGCTGATTGCAAGCAGTCCTGCTCTTCTCGACGAAGGGAAGGCCGATATTTGGAATAGCGGCAAGGTCCTTTCCGCGCAATCTGTGCTGATTCCTTTTGCGGGAACAAAGTTAACCTCCGGAGAAGATTGTTTTTGGAAAGTCAGAGTTTTTGATAAGGATGCGAAGCCGTCCGCATGGAGTTCTCCCGCCCATTTTTCGATGGGTCTCCTTGAGCCCAACGATTGGACCGGACCTTGGATCGAGCATCCGACGGCACCGGAAGAAAAGCATATTTGGTTTCGAAAGAACTTTTCGCTTCGTGACAGGGCCGCTTCGGCGGTTATTTACGTCGCTTCGGTCGGTTACCACGAACTATATGTCAATGGGCAAAAGGTCGA
The DNA here is from genome assembly GCA_035656635.1 of Pirellulales bacterium. Taxonomy (NCBI): domain Bacteria; kingdom Pseudomonadati; phylum Planctomycetota; class Planctomycetia; order Pirellulales; species Pirellulales bacterium. The sequence continues at coordinate 2,248 of DASRSD010000036.1, read as the reverse complement.
TGCCCGAGTTTTAGCTCCCACACTAACGCGACTCGACAAGCGCGTCTTGTATGTGACATACGATATCGCGCCGGCACTTCAAGCTGGCGACAACTGTATCGCCATCTGGACCGCGGCAGGCTGGGGCCGTTACGAATTCTTTAAAACCAAATCGGCACTGCGGGTGCAGTTGAATGGGAAAACGATAAGTGGAGATGCAATCTCGCTTGCATCCGACACAAGTTGGCGGTGCGAAATAAGCTCCAGCGAAGATCTTGGCGGTTGCAAATACCAGGATCATGGCGGGGAGCAAATTGATGCGCAAAAATACAACCCCGATTGGAATGCGGTTAAGTTTGACGATAGCGAGTGGCCCCCCGCAGCAGCTGTCTCCGTCGAAACCGTTCTCTCGGCCCAAATGGTCGAACCGAGCTGCATGATCGAAAACATTCACCCGCAAAACATTACCGGATCGGGGCCATACAAAGTCGAATTGGAGAAAAACTTTTCGGGTTGGATTTCGATCAAAATGAAGAATCAGTCTGCCGGCGATGTTGTCAAAATTCAAATCTCAGACAACCCTGGCACAACTCAGGCTTTTGGACAAAAGAGCATTTATGTTTGTAAGGGAGGTGCGTCTGAAACCTTCCAGAATCGGTTCAATTATTCTGCCGGACGATATCTCACGATCGATGGTTTGCGAAGCAAGCCAGAATTGTCCGAAATTGAAGGCCAGGCGATTGCAACTGACCTGAATCGAATGGGGCACTTTTCCTGCTCTAGCGATTTGTTCAATAAGATTTATGAAACCGATTTGTGGACCTACCGGGCGAACACGGTAGAAGGATACACGGAAGATTGTCCCCATCGCGAAAGACTCGGATATGGCGAAGAGCAATTCGCCACCGCCTGGGGTTGCGGGATACCCAACTACCAAGTTGGTGCATTCTACACGAATGTACTTCGCGACTGGCGCGACGTGCAACAATCTAATGGTTGGTTCAATCATACCGCCCCGCAGGTAAATAGGCATTATGGAGGCCCGATGTGGAGCAGCGCTCCTTTGAACATCAGCTGGGAATTCTATAAGAATTTCGGAGACAAACGGATTCTCACCGACTCCTATTCCGCAAGTAAGGCTTGGTTGGAATTCCTCGCCTCGCATGTCTCCGATGGAATTCTCCAGCCGTACAACAAAAATTACAACAACGGCGGCAATTTTTTAGGCGATTGGGCCGCACCCTTTCAAGTCGGTGATAAACTCAAGGGCAAGGAATTCGGAACCACACAGGAAGCGCTGCTGTTCAACAATTGCGTTTACGCGATGAATCTTGGCACCTTCGTTGAAATCGCCAAAGTACTGGAGCGGCCGGACGATGTTGCCATCTACGAACGGCGACTGAATGACTTGAAAGACAAGGTGCAGGCACGTTTTTTCAATCCAGATCAAAACGTCTATTTGGATAGTCGCCAAATTCATTTGGCGTTCCCAATGTTTGCCGGGATTACGCCGGAAAACGTGAAGCCGGCGGTCTTAGCAAATTTCGAAAAGGAGAGCCTCCAAACACGGCCCTATCTCGACATGGGCAGCTCCGGCGTGCCGGTCCTGTTGAAATTCTTGATCGAAACTACGCAACGGAACGATATCCTCTTCAATGCTCTTTCCAAAACCACTGAGCCCAGTTACGGATACTTCCTCAGCCGTGGTGAAACGGCATGGCCGGAATACTGGGACGATAACTGTCCAAGTAGAATTCACACCTGCTATACAGGTATCGCAGCGTGGTTTATCAAAAGCTTAGGAGGCATTCGCGAGGACCCCAATGAATATGGGTATCAATCCTTCATCATCCAGCCGGCGATTGTGAAGGATCTAACGTTTGCCGAAGCCAAGACTGAATCGCTGTATGGCCCGATTGTAAGTCGCTGGGAAAAGAAAGGCGGATCAATACAAATGAATGTGACAATCCCGGTGAACTCTACCGCCACCGTGTATGTTCCTACGACGGATATTAAGAACCTTACAGAGAGCGGCAGTGCCATTTCCGCAGCCAATGGCATCAAACTTTTAAGATTCGAAAAACCTTACGCCGTCTTTCAGGTGCAATCCGGTGATTATCAATTCATTTCTAAGTGAGAGAGCAAAGTTATACGACCTCAGATTAATTTTCTCGCCGTCGACGAGGAATCAAATAAGTTCAGCCGATCGCGGATATTCTTCGCTGCCATTCTTATCCACCTTAATTTCCCAGCTCTCGAAAAATACATA
>DASRSD010000035.1 GCA_035656635.1 Pirellulales bacterium | reverse complement strand
CCGTCATGTCGATGATCAAACGCCGACAAGGAGCCTACGTCCGAGGAAGATCCTACCGCAGCCAGTGCCGCGACTTGCACTTGATGGCTCTCACTCACAATGTCATGATTCTTTGGTTCGCTCTCACTTTTCTACAGAGCCGGACGGAAACCGTTTCGTTCGAGCTTCACAAGGCCGGCGCCCCCGCCAAGTTGATGCTAAAACCGGACGTGACGAACTTGAAAGCCGGTGGGCGCGACGTGGCGCAAATCGAAGTCGATGTCACCGACAAAGAGGGCGTGCTTGTGCCGGACGCAAAAAATACCATCGCCTGCACCCTGACCGCCCCAGGCCGCATCATCGGCATTGAAAACGGCAACTTGAACGGCACGGAAGACAATCAATCGCCCTCGCACAGCGTGTATCAGGGCCGGTGTTGATTTATCTGCAATCGCTCAAAACCCCGGGCGATGTCAAGCTAACGGTCTCCACGCCAAATTTGGAAGAAGCCACAGTTACTTTCTCGATCCACTAAACGCCGAAGAAAAACCCGGTCAAAGCATACTCGCCTTTGACCGGGTTTCTAAGCGTAACTAGCGAGGGTGACGGGACTTGAACCCGCAACCGGTTTCGCCCTAAAATACAGTATCCCTTGCGGTTGCGAAAACTGTCAACAGTGCCGCGCTGCACTGGTGCTGCATTCTGAGTGCTTCAAGAGGCAATTCTTGGCATCGCTTGACACTGATTTGCAGCGGACGATTCGAGCCTGGGATAGACTTCCCGTCACGATTCGTCGGGCGATCCTTGCGCTTATTGCAGATATTGGGTAAGTTGGGTGCGATCATTGATCAGGAGAAAAGTATGTCAGAAGAAGTTCGGAAGGCGCGATTGCCGCCCGCCATCGTTGAGGCGTTCAAAAAGGAAGTAGCCAATTGGATGGCGAAAAACAATCTAACCCATGACACTCGTTGGGCGACGGCGGATGAGGAGTATGGTAACGAGCATTTTGAATTCCCTTTTCCTCACTATTTGTGCTATATGCTGAATTGGATATGTGCAACGTCCTTTGGGGTCGGTGTCCTCCCGATATGAGCAGCGAAAAAAGTGGCCGACTGCGGAAAGAACTGCAAGGTATCCTGAAACGGTACGATATTTGGTTTGAGGCGGTAAACGAAGTGACGTTCAGTTTTATGGGGCATTATTGAACGTTATTATTTGCGGAGAGTAATTGTTGTCATGTCTCAATGCAAAAAGATTCGCCGCCCTTACCGGCAATTACGCGGCCAAACATGGAATTATGGAAATCGCGTTTTGAACTGCCGGCTGGTTGATGCAACTCTTGTCCCACAAAGAAGAAACTCCTTCGATGTTTGGCCGAGCGGCGTCCTGTCCTGTTGAGTCGGGGGCGACTGGATTTCGGTACTGCCTGAATACTTTGTGACCGCTCAGTCGTTGGCGTGTCAGTCTAATTCTGAGAATTCTGGGGCAAATCAAGTAACAAAGTAGAGATGATAAAAGCACATGAAGGCAATTGCTTCTGCAATCGCGAAACAAATCACCATGCGAGCCGTCAACGCCCGTCGGCCTATCGCATATGCCGTGAAGATGGCCGGAACCCACACAAAGCTGTTGATTAGAAGCCATTCTATAGTCCGCCAAAACGAAATGCCCCCCGGCACTACTCTGATCGACCAAAAAAGAATCGCGGCGCACGATATGGCAAAAACCACGAACACAAGCAAAATCGTTTTCATGCTGAACTGGAATCGCATGACCCCCATCATACCCGATCCGCCTTGCAGGCTGAACTAAATCGCAGCTAACTCATCTAACAACCGCTCCACACTCCAAGCCGATTCGGTCAATCCGGCCTTCACCGCTGGCGTCGTTTTCAGGGTCATATGCGGGCTTTGTCCATAAAGTTTCATGCTCCCGCGACTTTCTGGACGGACGCAGTATTTGTCCAGAAAGTCGGATCAATTCCTATTTCGTAAATCGCACTGATTAAGCACACGATGTTGTGGCAGAGTATCTTTGCGAGCACTTCGTTTTTCATGGCCACATCGGTCTTACTGCGAACCGCATCGCCAAATTTTGCTTTCAACATTGAAAAGGTCGATTCAATGTTGCTCCGCTTGTGGTAGCGAGCATCGAACTCATCGCGCTTGGCTTGGAAGTAATGGAACGCTTTGGCGAATAAGCCACCGGCCGCACCGCTTGTTCCGCGTTTGAATGGAATCAATGCGGTTCACCTGCTGACTGAGAAGCTCAAACTTACTAGTGAACAGGAAGCCCGTGTCTTGCCGATCCTCAAAGGGCTCTACGACTCTCAACAGAAGCTTGAGCAAAATAAAGCCTTGTCTCATGAGGAGCGCCTGGATGGTGTGCGGACATCGCGTCAACAGGCTGGCAATCAAATCCGAGCGATTCTAAATGATGACCAAAGGAAAATGCTTGATCAACTGGATCGCGAGCCCCACCCTGAGCTGCACGGTGAACTGGGCGGCCCAACTGTCGAGCAGCAGTTGAAGGTGCTGGCCGAAAGACTGAATCTCGCCGATGATCAGCAGGCTAAAATTAAACCGATGCTGGAAAGTTTACAGGACGCCTCACAGAAGCTTGACCGCGACGAAGGCCTGTCCCACGAAGAGCGATTGGGCAACGTAAGGCGATTGCGGGAACAGACCGACAAGCAGATCCGCAGTTTGCTGAACGATGGCCAGAAGAATAAGCTTGACCAACTAGAGCGTGAGCCCCACCCTGAACTACACGGCTGATGTAGCGACCAACTCTTCGCCATGAAACCATGAACACAAATGCGGCCTAAATATCAATTGCAGTGATGCTGGCATGCGTGACCGATTTGCAATCCACGCACTCCGCGCTGGTTCACTGAGCTTAGGTGGTTATTGATGTGTTTCATCGGTTTGTCCCCAGGCTCTTAATCGCCGTCGCCAACAGTCTGATCGACTGCCGATTGAACGGGACGCCGCGGAGCGACGATTTCGATCACTTTGCTTTTTTCAAAAATATCTGCACGGATCGTTGACAGAGTTGGCGAAGATTGATACTGTACTACTATATCTAGTCCACGGGGGTCAGTGCAATGCCTATTGAAATCTCCATCGTGACGGGGAGCGATGTGCCAATTTACCGGCAAATCGTCGATCAAATCTGCCGCGCTATTGCCACCGGCAATTTGGCCCTGGGAGAGCAATTGCCCAGTGTGCGAATGTTGGCCGAACAATTGGTGATTAACCCCAACACGGTCCGAAAAACCTATGCCGATTTAGTCCGCCAGGGAATCCTAGAATCGCGTCATGGCAAAGGCGTTTATGTTGCCCGGCGACGCGCCGTTTATACGAAGTCCGAGCGCTTGCGGCGGATCAATGCGAACCTGGAGGCGTTTATCAACGAAGGCGTTTACCTTGGCTTCACTCCCAACGAAATGCAGCAGGCGCTGGAACGCAAGTTACGGCTGTTGATGGAAGAAATCGATCAATGAGGCCCGTCAGCCATGAGCGACTACGCAATCGAAACCCACGATTTGACCAAATACTTCGGAGGAAAATGCGTCGCCAATAATTTGAATTTGCACGTGCCGCGAGGTTCGATCTTTGGTTTTCTGGGACGAAACGGATCGGGCAAAACCACGACCTTGCGAATGATTCTCGGTCTGCTGACCCCGACCTGGGGCACCAGCTCGATCTTGGGATATGACAGTCAAAATCTGCCAGCAGAAGTACGTGCTCAAATCGGATATCTAGCAGAAGCCCATCCAGTGTTTGGATGGATGCGCGTGAAAGATGCGGAAAAGTTTCAATCGCGGTTTTATCCGAAATGGAACCACCAGCTATTTAATACCGTGCTGGAATTCTTTCGCGTCGATTCCAAAACACCAGCGCGCAATATGTCCCGCGGAGAACGGGCGGGATTGTGTTTGGCAATGGTCTTGGCCGCAGAGCCCGATCTATTGATTCTCGACGATCCAGCGATTGGATTAGACCCGGTGGCGCGGCGGTCGCTGTTGGAATCGATGGTTTATGCCACGCGCAAGGCCGACCGCACGATCATTTTTTCCTCGCACTTACTGGCCGACATTGAGCGCATGGCCGATCACATCGCGGTGCTCGACTACAGCGTGTTACGCGCTGAATGCTCGTTGGAAACTTTCCGTAGTTGTGTGCAGCAGTTTGTATTGACCTTTTCCGGCCGACCGCCAGAGCTGCCGCCGCTACGCGGACTGATTCAATGTGTACCACGAGGCAACACCTTGCGGCTGACATTGGTGAGCCTGACCCGAGATACGCGAAGTGTGCTGGAGCAGCTCGGCGCGCAACGCATCGACGAAGCCCCGCTTAGCTTGGAAGACGCCTTCATTAGTTATTTGGGAGGCAATTTGGAGAATGTTCGATTGCCCGACGAGCGCGAGACCGAAATGGTCGGAGGTGCATCGTGAAGATGATCTTTTTCAAAGAGCTGCACGAGAACGCTAAATGGGCGCTGCTGATTTTTGGTGCGTTATGTTTACTTGTTTTGCTTGAAATCAGAACGGGCAATCCGTTCATCCTGAATCATTTGGCGCAAGAGAGAACAATTTTTTTCGCGCCCCTGGCTGGGTTATTGATGGGCGTTGCGCAAAGTGTTTTTGAAACTCGCCCCGATAATTGGGCGTTTATTGTGCATCGGCCCGTTTCACGGTGGAGCGTGTTTTCGGCAAAGTGCCTTGCCGGATTAGTATTATTGTATTTCTCTCTGATATTGCCCTGCCTGCTGGCTGCCGCTTGGGCAGCGCGACCAGGAAATGTGGCCACGCCATTTCATTGGCAAGCTCTGCTTCCGATGTTGGCAGACATTTTCAATTCAAGTTGCTTTTATTTTGCGGGGATCGTGCTCACGTTGCGTAAAGCACGCTGGTTTGGGAGTCGCTTTTTACCGCTTGGCTTGGCCGTCGCTTCGAGCATCGTTGTCGTTTCGACACCCCAGTTTTGGGTAGCGATCTTATTTTCTTGCGTGAGCATCTCGATTAGCACGATCGCGGCATGGAGCGTATTTGCCACCAGTGGAACCGCTGATCGTGGTTGGTTGCCGAGGCTGGCCCTCGCTGCAATGATCTTTGCTGGGGCAATTGGGATCGGCCTCGGGCTGGAGATCTTTCTCGGTGTCTTTAATACAGTCTCTGCCTGGAATGGCCTTCGCGTAGACGCCGATGGCAGCATATTGCGGATTCACTGGACGTTGGACGGGAGCGACCGCCGGTGCATAATTTCCGATTCCAATGGTCTTCCGCTTGCGAAATACTCCGGCGTCGATGTTGATGATCCGGCCAATGCTAATCAGTTTATCCAATTCAGTAACCTCGTCTTCGACGATTCATCGGTGCCTTGGCCGTACTCGATGCAATCGCGCGGTTACCGCAGTTCGGTGCCTGAAGTAGTTCGCCTGCGCGCAGTCGCCACACCTAAGGTCGAAGGCGGCGTCAACATCGGGAGTGCCGGGGGTCGCGACATTGCCATGTCCACCGCTGCGGGCGCCGCACTGGTCCCTTACATTTGCGTTCTGGATGCGGTGGAACGGATTATCAAACTCTATGATCCAATTACTCACGTCCTCCTCGGAACTGTCGGCCCATCGGGTTTCTCGTCGATGGCCGAGGGGCCGAGCCAGCAGTTTCCGGCATCGCCCTTAAATTTATTCCTTCAGGCTAATACGCACACACTTACGTTTCCGTCTGCAGTGTACTGGATGGAGCTTGACCAGCATCGTGTTCGGCCTTTGCTTGTTGCTTCCACGGATGATCCCGTGGTTTCCGCCTGTGAACTTCCACCACAGACGAATCCGATCGTCGTTGTTCTAACGCGATCGACGCTCCATGTATTGAAGCCGTCGGGCGATAAAGTTTTTACAGTCCCTTTCAATTTGGACAAAAGCAAATACTTTTTTCAGTTTGCTGTTTTGCCGTCCAATCATCATTTTCTTGTCTTGGCGGACCCCCTTCCACAGTTCGAGACATCCGTCTCTTCTCAAGTCTTTGAGTATTCCACAGAAGGGCAACTGGTGCGCCAAACGCAACTCGCTCAAATCGCGGCGGATACTTCAGAGAGGAAATGGCGGCGTACCGCCATCATGGGTGCGATCTGGCCGCCTGTGCTGTTGCCGCTGTATGCCGCATGCAATTTGGATTGGATCTTTGAAACTGACTATCGGCAATGTTGGCCATCGTTTATCAGAAACATGCTGATCTCAAGTTTGCTGAGCGGAGTTGGCGCATTCTTTCTGAGCAGACGACTGGGGTTTGGAATCGCAACAGCGTTGGCCTGGTCGGTCGTGAGTCTGCTTTTAGGACCCGCAGGAGTCGTGGTCATACTCAGTCTGTTTGACTGGCCGGCGCGCGAGTTGTGCGCCGGCTGCGGTCGAAGGCGGCTTGTCGGCATCCGCCAGTGCGCGCACTGCGGCGCAACGCTACCGCCACCAGCACTTGATGGTCGGGAAATCTTTGAGCCAGAAGATGCCTTCGAACCGGCGGTGTAGAAATGATCAAAGTGATTTGTTTCGCGAAATCAACTGTGGCCACTTGCAGTCTTCTATTAATCGGGGCGGTGTTCTTGCGCGCCGCGTTTAACCGTTCCACTCCGAAGGAAAACGAAATTGAGCGATTTGTCAGCCCACGCCTCGCTGCGCTGGTCAAGCAACTTACAGCGAACGACGCGAGCGGTAATCGAGCGGTGGTCGATCGATTTATAAAAGAGTTGCAGGGGAAGGGCCCACTGATCGAGCAGACTGACGACGACCCGCACTCATCGTGGGTCAGTTTCTTATGGGAAGGCAATGACGAAACTCGCAATATCGCCGTATTGGGTGGACCTGCAACGGGCGAATTCGGCGCCAAGATGATCCGCTTGGCTAACACTTCTCTTTGGTATCGCACTGACCGTGTTTCGAACGATGCCCGTTTTATCTATCGATTCATTGTCGACACTCCCGATGATCTGCTTCTCCCTATGAGTCCGGTTGCGGAAGACAAATACTTCAAAGAACACCCGCTCCGGCCTGATCCATTGAATCCGAAATTAGTTTCTGCAAATGGTACGCGTGTGGATCTTCCTGAAGCCTTCCCGCAGCCTTGGTTGGAGCCCGTGTCGGACGCAGAGCAAACCAAACATGGGGTTGCTCCGCTCAGCGAGCATACGATCACGAGCGAAGTTCTGAATCAGGATCGACAAGTCCTAATCTATACGCCGCCGACCTACGATTCCAAAAGCGCGCCTTATGGCCTCTTGGTTCTGTTCGACGGTTATGCCTTTACGAACCGCGATCAGATTCCGGTGCCTACAATTCTTGATAACTTAATTGTAGCGAAAACGATTCCGCCGCTAGTGACTGTGTTCATAACTCAAACCGCGGATCGAAACACAGAACTGAACTGCTCCGAGGCGTTTGCAGATTTTACCGCTAAAGAATTGGTGCCGTGGGTGCGGAAGAATAATCACGTAACGCCCGAAGCGAGCCAAACTGTTGTCGGCGGCATCAGTCTTGGTGGGCTGATGGCATCTTATTCTGGATACAGGCACCCCGAAGTGTTCGGCAACGTGCTGTCGTTATCGGGCTCTTATCCTTGGGCGCCGGGCATGTTCGAAGGAACCCTGGACCCAAATGAGGAGCCCGGTTGGCTAACGCGCCAGTATCTGACATCGCCACAGCTCCCGGTGCGTTTTTATGTAACTGTTGGTAGGTTCGAAAATACATTTCCTTATGGTCTGCTGGGAGAGAATCATCGTTTCCGCGATGTGCTGCAAGCTAAGGGTTACGTCGTTAAATACTCCGAGTTCACTGGGGGACACAACCCTATTAGCTGGCGTGGCCCATTTGTCGATGGGTTGATTTGGCTGACCAACAACCAGATCAGAAACTAGTGGATGGTTTGTCGCTTCGCAGCACGGTTAGGCTAGTAGCAGTTGTTTGAGTTTGTTTGTGAAAAAACCCAGACAGAAGGATTGAACAAATGGTCAGGCCTCGTGCCAGAGAATTGACTGACCGCGAATTGGAAGTCATGCAGGTATTTTGGAAGCACGGTGAAATGACCGTCGTCGAGGTCCGGCGGTTGTTGGCCGACGCCAGAGTAGATCGCGCCTATACCACGATTGCGACTTTAGTTCGGATTCTAGAGAGCAAAGGCTTTCTTGAAAAATTACCCGGCAAGGTCAGACCGTTCCAATTCCGTCCCATTCGGAATCAGGAAGAAGTGGTTGCACGAATGCTGGCTGATGTCGTGACTCGCGTGTTTCAAGGTTCTCGCGAGCAGTTGCTCTTGCAACTGCCCAAACAAAAGAAACTGACAACCAAAGAGCGTGCGGTCATGGTTGCAATCCTCAAGGAAGATAGCTCGTGAGCAAAAACGAGATTCTATTCGTCGGCCGCACGATTTGTGAAAGAATCATGTCTCGATTGACAACGGAGGAAACAACATGAATGACCTATATCATAGTCATGTTGAGGAGAGCGACGTGCTAGACTTCGAGAAGCAACTGCGGAAACTTTCTCCCGTTCAACCGAACATTAACCGCGACGCACTCTTTTACCAAGTCGGATACGCTGCAGGACGTTCTGCTGACATTTCGCTCCAGCGATTGAATCAGTGCATCTGGCATCGAGTGAATCGAACCGCGAATGCTGTGAATACACCTGCTATTGGCTCGGCCATTCCCCGGGTTGTCGTGGCCCTCGCTGTCGGGCTGGGGTTGATCGTCGTGTTTGCGAAAAGCCATTACTTTCTTCCTCCGAGCGATCGCGTCGAGATCCTGAATGGTTTGCGTGACGAAATCAACGACAACTACGGCTTTATGACAAATGGAACACCGCGCATCAATTGTGGTCCGTGCGGCCGCTTTGCCATCGCATTTCTGGAGCAATGGAATGCTCGCTTCCGCGAGAAGGTCAACATCGTTTGCATCATGTCTCCTGACGGGACTGAGTGTGGCCATGTTGTGCTCTCGTTGCCTAATGGCAGTTATTTTGACGGAGGCAATGGCGTCGTTTCGAAGCAGGCATTACTCGCGCTGTACTCCCATTGCTCAATGGACGAGCTGCTTGAATTTAATCGAAAACTACTCGATCAACGAGTTGGCGGACTTAGTCACGATCATTACCCGCAATGCCCGAACTACTCCGACAAGCTTACCGCGACGTTGATCGAGAAGCATCTGGCACTTTTGCCAAGCGATATAGGTCAGCATGCGATTGGCAGCAATCGGTGAAAGGATTGAAAATGAACACTTTGTACCGGATCTGTTTCGCACTTTTCCTGCTAGGCGCCAATATTATTCAGGGCGCGGAAACGGATTACGATGATTTGGTCAAAGCATTCTTGCGCAATAATTTCGCCGATCAGAACTTTGGCATGGTGATTGGAATCGTAGACGAACGTGGATCGAAGGTATTCAGTGCCGGTAAGTGCGACAACGAGTCCAATCAGGAGATCAATGGCGATACGATTTTTGAGATCGGCTCGATCACCAAAACATTCACGACATTGTTATTGGAAGAGATGGTCGATCGCGGCGACATGAAACTGGACGACCCGGTGGCTAAGTACCTACCGAAATCAGTGAAGGTACCAAGCCACAATGGTAAGGAAATCACACTCCGCGATCTTGCGACTCAATCTTCCGGCCTGCCGTTCAATCCGACTAACCTATCGAGCGGAGCGAATTTATTTGCGGATTATTCGGCGGAAAAGCTATATGCGTTTTTGTCGCATTTTACCTTGACTCGTGATCCAGGAACCGACTTTCAGTATTCCAATGTGGGCATGGGATTGTTGGGCCATGCCATCACGCTCAAAGCTGGTGCAGATTTTGATTCGTTAATAGTTAATCGCATTGCTCGTCCGCTGCAGATGGACGGCACGGGTGCTTCACTGACTCCGGAAATGAAAAACCGCCTGGCGGTTGGGCACAATGCGGCGGCGCGGCCTGTACCGAATTGGGAGTTCCAATCGTTGGCCGGTTGTGGTGCTTTACACTCGACCGCGAATGACCTGTTGAAATATGTCGCAGCAAATCTTGGTCTCGTGCAGTCACCCTTAACGCCGCTTATGGAAAAAACACACGTGTTCAGCCACCACGATTCACATGGATTCGGCAATACGCCCGGCTTCTTCGGGCGGACCGCGATGCCGTGGGTGGACGAAGGCGAAGGAGAGCAAACGGGTTTGGACATCCGGCTTCATGCTGGAGGAACAGCTGGTTATTCTGCATTCATCGGCTTCGAAAAAAGTCAGCGGCGGGGCGTCGTCGTGCTTCTAAATCAACAAGGAGAATTGCATTCCGAGTCAATTGGAAAGCTTCTGCTTGAGCGTGTGGCGTTGACTCCGAAAATTGCTAGCACGCTCACGATAGGAAAAGAAGTTGTTGGCATTGGAGCGAAACTCGATTTCGATTCGCAGAATCACCTTCTCCAAATTACAAAGATCATTCCGAATTCACCTGCGGAGGAAATGGGCCTGACAGCGGGTTTGCTCGTGGACGAAATCGACGGTATTTCAACCACTCACAAGAGCGTTTTGGAGTGTTCGGCTCTCATTCGCGGAGACGCCGGCACTAGCGTGCGGCTTGAAGTGTTCGATCCCACGAAAAAAGAGAGTCGGACGATTGAGTTAATCCGACGGAAAGTCAACATATGAAGCGTCATGCTAATTGTGTTCCGGCCGTGAACTCGCCCCCACAACTTGATGTGTTTCGTCCGAAACCAGAATTCGTGACACGGTTATTGCTGGCGATGAACTGAGATTTGCTTCCGGCTGCCGTCCTCTGGTCGATGCAACCGCAGGCCAAGCTTTCTCTCCGGTTACTAGGAGTGATTACGAAAACACGTAGGAGTGCAAAATGTTATCGCCAAATAATGATTATGGTAAGTTAATCGCGGTACCGCCTTTCAGCGCGAATATGTTTTCCTTCGCCACTTCTGGCAGTAGGCGCAGGAGCAATTCGACTCGCGCGTGATATTCGGCTGAGATCATGATGTAGCAAGCTCCCTCGGCACGACCAAATTATATTTGGCGACATAGACGCCGCCTTTGGAAAGACTACGCTCGCCGCTGCCGAGGTCGAGCCCGGTTGTCTTTATGAACGGCAGCCATTGGTGATTAGCTTTTTCCGCCATGTAAAGAAACAACCGCTTTGCCTTGATCGATGTGCATTGCCTCAACAGTTCAGTCACCGTGTCCGGCCGAAGATTCACAAGCCCTTCCATAACCTGAAAACATTCCACCAGGTCGAACTCCTTCGGTGCATGATCGAGACATTCGAGCATCGCACGCTCTGGCGCTGATATGCGTATGGAGAAATTCGCCTCCTTGTGATCGAGCAATCCGAGATCCGTCGGCAAAAACGATGTCGGTATGTGGCGTACCGGCACGCCCCAGTCGTGCTTTTTGAACCATGCCGGAGGTTTGACACCGCGCTGAGAAAAGAGATACACGCGCTGACCACCTAACCGCAGGTATTGCGAGTAGCTTTGAAGCGACAGCGCCGTCATGGCTCCGGCATGGATCGCAAGTCCCGCTTGGCGTTGAAGAGCGCTTAGCGCTCCCATCCACGACACAACATCGTCTGGCCGCTTGAATGCTCCCGGCCCGACTGAGGTAAGCCAGTCGCTTCGCCGGTAGTGGGTTTGCAGACTCCGTGACACACCCTGGTGTTCCAGCCATGAAGCAAGAAGTGGGGTGCCTGGCTTGTGCAGACTGAGCAATATCTTTAATTTTGTGTCATTATTAGTAGCCATACTACCAATAATAGCACATTTATAAAGTCTGGCAAGAGAAATCTACGCCAGAAGGCCATGTCTGACCGGTTCATGCCAACAGGCGGCTCTGATGGCGGTTTTTGGGCGTCACGTTGCCATCGCTGACCGTACCCCCCAACCAGTTCTGCATAAAGTCCAAAGGCGACACCGGCCAGCATAGCGGAAGCCTCCTTCAATGCTTCGCGAAGTCGGGGAGCAGGTTCCGTTTGTGGCCGAACGCCTCGACAACATTTTCGTCGTCGTCCAGCATCAACAAAAACATGCCCGGTGGCTGATCGCCGTCTGCAGCCGCCCGCAAATCTTGCGGGCCGACCGGCTGAAAGCTGGATTTGGCATTGTCGGCGGTCGGATTGCCACTTTTCGCATACCGGAAGTACGTACTCCCCTGGTCTGCCTTCTCGATCACGTCGATCCATTCGTGAAGCTCTTCGGGCGATTCCCAATTGCCATTGGATTTTAATTTTATGCGGTCGTTGTAGTCCCTGATGAGGCGATCCAATTCGACCAGCAACACCTTAACACTGTGTGTACGGTCAAGGCGACGCCATTTTCCTTTGTCTTTGACAAGCGGGTCTCGCTCGTGAGGGCCATCGCCGGACGGGAGGCCAAGCGACCGGTGAACAGTGACTATCGCGGATTTGAGATAGAGCTCAATCGCGTGGCGATACAGAAAATTAATTGGAAGATGCGCATTGATGCTGCGCACGCTGCTTTCATCGTTTGTCTCAAGCTTCTCGGCAGCTTCTTTGAATGCGTCGGCCGCGCCTTCATGGCCGTCGTCGAAATGCCGGTTCAACGGCATCAACATCTTCTCGAACATAGTCAGTCTCTTCGCCAACCCAGCGAAACTAGCCAGAATGCCGAGGTTCGCACGCGCGAGCCCAAAATGCAATACGCACTTGCCGGCATTAATCCTTCCAGTAGTAGCTGAACCCGACTGGGGCGATAGGCTTGACCGGGCGGATTGCCTAGATCGGTTTGATAGGCTTGATGGGTTTGATCGGCTTAATTGACCGGACCTTCTTAATGCCGCTTGGCTTCTTGCGCAAATGCCATGCCATGTGGTGCTCCTTGATACGGGTTGAGTGAATGGCAAATTATATGCGCTGGATTCAATCCAGCCACAAAGTTTTTCACGGTGAAAAAACGTCCTTAGCTGTGCTAAGGGAAGACGTCTGACAAAAAAATATATGCAGCAGCAGAACAACACAGCCTGGTCGAGCCAGTCCGCTGACTTTGAATTTTCACGGTGAAAATCTGCGGAGTCCCGCTCTGGGACATGGTTTCCGGTTGCGCTGGCCCGAGCGCCGCGCTAGCATTTGGAATGGATGACAAGCAGCATCAAGATCGCAGACGAACTCCGGCAGGGCGCAGCCAATTTGCTGAGCTCGTGGCTAGCGGACGACAGGAAATGTCGAAGCCAGCTAGCGCGGCGATTGGGCATTTGTACACAGCGCTGCTGACGTTGCCCGAAATAAAGCTGTCGAATGACATCACGGCGAGAATCGAGCCGTTTGTTCCTCCCGAATTGGATTCGGAGGGACGGCTAAGATGCGGCATTGATCTGCGGCTTTCTGACGGCAGCATGCTCGAATTCACATTAACCAATACCGGATGGGGAAAATCCCTGGCAGCAGAGCATGCAAGGCGCCCGGATGGGCCTCGACAGCGATAGACGCGGCTGGAGGATCACGAGCTTCCTTTCTCGAAAATCATGCACACGTCATGGAGTGCCGGAATGAAACTGCTGCGGTAGACTTTCCGGGAACTGCTCGCTCTGTGGCTGAAACGGATGATGTCGGTGCAACACTGGCGCAATCCACATTCAAACGCAAATTGCTTCGTGTAATAGGTGAGTGGAACGAAGCCGATCTCCCTATCGGTGTAGTCTCCCATCAAGATGGCCAGTTTGCCGCCGGGTACTAAGGTGCCGACGCAGTTGTCGATCAGCCGGCGGTAGCGCTCCAAAAACGCGGCCAGTGTGGGCGTCCGCGACAGGTCGCGTGGGTCGGTGGTGTAGAGCTTCTGCCGCCAATAGGGCGGATGCAGCCAACAGAACTGGAAGCACTCGCGTGGTAAGGCGGACGGATCGCAAGCGTCGACGTTCTGATGTAGGTCGCTCGACCAACTGTAAATCGAAAGGTCCTCGCACACGTCGCGGCAGGTGCCACTGCCGGTCATCGGATCAATGACGCTGGTTGGCTGAAAATATTTCAGCAAATCCTTGATGAGACTGCCGCCGCAGTTGCCGGGATAGCTGCGGTCCCCATATTCGCCGGCCCGATGGAAATGATACAGGCTGGTTAAGTGCGGCACGGGACTGCCGTTGACCGGCGCCAGCGGCAGTTTGGCGTAAACCGTTTCGGCGGTGTGGACTGCCGGCAGTCTGGAAGCACGATGGAGTTTAGTGCTGTAGAACGGATTGATGGTGCAAATGTTCATGGAAGTGATCCTTTCCTGGTGAAAAAAATTGGGGCGGGCATCGCTGCCCGCCCCGGTTGATGGTTATTCCTGCTTGTCGGATACGACGCGGAGGGTGATGCGCCCGTCCAGCGGAACCAGGCCCTCCAGTTGGATGTTGAAACCGTTTCCGTCAGCGTGCGGCCATGCGCACCCGATTCTTGTCCAGAAACTCTTTTTGCCTTTGCGTTCGGGCACATGGTAGGCAAAGTGAGTCGGCATCTTCGAGCCAGCGGATGCAGTTTGAGTGTTGTCAGTCATGTTCGTTCTCCTTGGTTTGCGTTTACCGGCCCCGACAATCGCGGCCTTGTGGCACGTTTCACCGAAGCGGACCAGCCGGAGCCGCAGGCGTGCGGGCAAGAAAAAAATGGGAGGTACCTTTAGGAGGAGCCGTTTTTTTTCTTGCGCGACCGGCGACGCTTCGTAGGGCCCAACAAGAAGGCCGCATCGGGCGGGTAGCAAACGATGCGAGGGAACGACAGATGACGGCCCGACAACATTTATCCGCGTCAGGCCGAAGATTTTCTTAACGCCTACCGGCTCGCGAACATCAAAGGCAAATGCGTTACCGCGAATCGAAGCACGTGGCGCTGACAAAACTGCGCTTCATCCACTTCGCAACATGTTCCGCATCACACGGGCACAAACTGCGTCGAACCAAGCAGCAACTATCAACCGGAGCGGAAGATCATCAGCGCAGCGGACAAACTGTGCCAACATGAGACAATCGAGACAATGCGCGGCTCTCCGCTGATTTTAGAGCGCTCTTCATCTAGCTCTAGCGCCATGCCGGCAAATTAGTTAAGCTACGCAGCAACTTGAACAAGGAGGTTGCTGTGGCACCGTATTCGAGGGAGTTTCGTCGAGACGTACTTGCCGCCTGTGATACGGGTGA
>DASRSD010000034.1 GCA_035656635.1 Pirellulales bacterium | reverse complement strand
GGTCGTAAGTGGCCCCAGGGAAATGTACGCCGCGAGTTGCCCTCCCCACATTGCCCCGATAATGATCCCCTCATTTTTGCCTAGATTGCTTCCACGGATCAAGACCACGCCCAGAAAAACCGTGGTTGCCTAATTTGACTTAAAAACGAATGAGCGGCCGGGGGCGAGGCCGCTAAGCCCCCGGCACTACAAATGACCAATGACCAAGTTCCAATGACCAATCAGCGATCGGAGAATTGGTCATTGGTCATTGGTTATTGATGACCTAGGAGGCAGGCTCATGCCGGTACCACGAGTTGGAACAAGCATCCCAGCGAGCACGCACGCCGATACAGTAACGCGGCTCGATCGGGTAGGCCCCGTGTTCCACCAGAAGTGATTTGATTTCGAAAGAAAAGTGCTTGCGATAAAAAGCGGGAATGCTTTCTCGTAATAAGCGATTCAAGGTTTTGCCATAATCTTTTAACTTCGATACGGTAAAGTCATCCTGCATATAGCCCGGCAATTGAATATCAATGAAGGCTTTATCACCTTCTCCGACAAAGCCCTCGGCTCGGAGGCTGAAGTTACAATTGGAGCCGCTGATTTTCGCCAGGTACTCTTCCGTCGCTTTACTTAGCGTGTTCACGAGCTGCTCTAATTCCGTCGTGGCTTTGCTAAAGACGGCTTGAGCCACTACATCGTCAGACATATTAAGCCTCGTGGTGACAACCAACTGCTCGTTTACCCGCTCACTTGGCAATTGCAATTTTAGGTCGTCGCCTAATTTGGCCACTCCGCGATGTAGGTGACGGCCGGACACCCTCCGCAGGACTGTCCGAGCCTTTTTTGTTCGAGAAAACAACCGGCGTCTGGGGACAGACGCCGCTACATTGCTTCAAATTAGGCGACCACCCAATTTTATGTTGAAGTCCAAAAAACAGCAAACGGCTCGATCCCGAGACCTCGGGAGAGCCGTTTGCTGAATGGAAATGACAGCCTGGGCCATCGATTACGGAGGTTGCCTTTTGCGCTGGTAGACATGACCTGGCCGGCGAATTCAATTCGCTGATGGCGAAGGTGCTGTGCCCGCCTTTTTCAACAACGTTTAGTCCGGGAATCGCAGAGCAGTCTCCACGGTATTCCAAGTTCCGCGGGAAGGGGCCGGCTTGCCGAAGCAAGACCAGGCTTACGCCCTAACCGTGCGGATCACGAACCCACGTTGCCTCAAACGCAATTAGCCACCGCAACCACAACTCGGGGCGGCACTGCAACCGCAGCCGCAGCTAGCGCAACCGCATGACGATTCGCAGCAGCAGCTCTTTTCGCAGCACTTGTGCATCCAACCGAACAAGTGGCAGTGATGTCCGCAGCACTCATCGCAGCAGGAATCGCAACCACAGCTAGCGCAACCGCAGCTTGGAGCAGCGGCGCACCCGCAGCTCGGAGCGGCACAGCCGCAGCTAGAGCAACCACAGCTGGACTCGCAGCAGCAGCTCTTTTCGCAGCACTTGTGCAGCCAACCGAACAAGTGGCAGTGATGTTCGCAGCAGCAATCATCACAGCAGGAATTGCAGCCACAGCTTGGGGCGGCGCAACCACAGCTTGGGGCAGCGCAACCGCAGCTAGGAGCAGCGGCACAACCACAGCTCGGGGCGGCATTGCAGCCACAGGTCGACTCACAACAACAGGACGACTGGCAGCAGTCGCCCCAATGATGGAACGCCTTCGCATCGGCGGCGCCCAACAACAAGGCGCTGGCCAGCGAGGCCACCGCCAACATGACACGACGTTTCATGGGGAGGAACTCCTAAATTACGAACGGGATGGATCGGCACGTATTGATCAGCCCACCGCAGCGGCCACCGCGATCGCCTGCCCGCGAATTTCGCTCTTGGGCCCAGGCTGCCATTGGGGTGCGCCAAACGGTGTGGCTTTGATCTATGCGTGGTATCGGCCCGCTAGCACGCAGCATTTAGCCAGATTCCCCCTTTTCCGCATGTAGCAAAACTTCAACAGTCCGCAGAGTCCGTGTGTGAGCGTCTTGCCGCCAACGATAAGCCTTACGGTCTGGCGCGATTGCACCCAGCTCGTCCCCGCACAATCGATACCACGCACACCACTGGCTTATTCGCCAGCCTGCTTCCCATCGCTGGCCGCCTGCGTGGCTTTTTGTTCCGCGGGGCCCTCAGATTTTATCAGCGCCCGTGCTTCCTCCCGGAAGAGTTCCAGCGTCGCCTTCCGGTTCCAGAGCGGCGATGTTTTCATTTCCTCATCGGTTGCCGATTCAACGTCCGCCAGCAATTGGCGAGCGGCCGCCTGGTCCCCCGATTTCCACTTCGCCATCGCCAAAAAATATCGCGGGTACAGCACCGACGTCTCTGCCGGGTTTGCTTTCTCGACAGAAGCAATGACTTCCTTCAAGCATTTTTCCGCCTCGTCATAATTTCCCGTGCGGTACAGCAAAATTCCCAGCGTGTCGCGGTAAGTTGCATTCTCAGGACTCTGCGCAACCAAATCGCGCGCCTGCTTCAACGGCGTGCTAACGTCTTCCATTGCCGCCGGCCCCAGCCCGCAAGTCCAAGCGAACCAGTAGCGGGTTGATTCGTCGGTAGAAGCTGCAAATTGTTTCGACATGGATTCACAGGCCGCGCGGTATCCGGCGAGATCGCCAACCCGCAGCCGGACAAGAGCGCGATGGTATTGGTCTGAAAGGTTGTCGGATCGCAAATCGACCGTCTTGTCCAGGCTCTTCCTGGCTGCCTCATAGTTGCCGCTGCCTGCCTGAGCGATCACCAGCGCCATAATCACACCGAAATCTTTGTCGTTCGTTAATTCGCAGGCTTTCGATGCCAGCTCGATGGCTTGGTCGTATTTGCGCAATTCGCCTCTTGGTGAAGTGGTCAAATCCACAATGAATCTATGCAATTCACCGAAATTGATTTTGTGAGGATCGCCTACACTCAGCGCCGCTGCATACATCCGATAAATAACGTCTTGGATATCTGCGGCACGATCATAGCATCGAAGGGTCACAAACTCATCAACAATGTTTTGAAGTGGATCAGTGCGTCGTATGTTTTCCAGCATTTCGATCGATTTCAGATTCGAATGTACCTCTTCCAGAACTGTCAGTGCCGCCGCTTGGTCGCCGGCCAGCCGACGACTATCTGCCAAGCGCCACGCAGCAAATAAACTGTCGACATGGTTCGGTCCCAGTACGTGATAGCGCGCCGCCAGTAAGAGCTCAAAAACATTAGCCGCTTCATTGTAACGGTGAAGTTCGAACAGACAGGTGCCATAGTTGTACGCCGCGTACATGGCATGTGGGTCTTCCGCGCCCTTAACTTCACGCAACCCGATGGCCGCTAGTTCGGCATTTTCCAGTGCTTTTTCAAAATCTAGGTGCCAGCGCAGCACCCAGGCATAGCTATTCTGCGCGTCCAGGGTCAGCGGATGTCGTGGTCCTAAAGCCGCGAGAGCCTGCCGATACGTCTTCTCGGTATGTGCAAGATCATCCTTGTCGCGGATTTCCATGAGCGCTAATCCCAAATTGATCGCGGTTTGTAGCGTGTCCGGGTGGCTTTCCCCAAGAATTTTCGTTTGATCGGCCAACGTAGACACCAGCACTTCCTTGGCCTCGTTAAACTGATTTGCATTGTGTAGCGCAAGGCCCAAATTCGAACGGCTTTTCATGGTGCTAGGATCGAACTGGCCGGCTAGGGTGCGGCGCAGCGAAACCGCCTTCTCAAACTGCCCGACAGCTTTCGTAGGTTGGTCAATCCCGCTGTATACTTCGCCGAAACGGTCGTGAATTACGGCCCGCATTTCCGCGTCGTTGGGAAACCGTTCGTCGATTTCGCTGGCCGCAAGATCCAACGCTTCCAATAAACTGATGCCAGCCCGGCCGGATCGATTGGGATCGGCCAAGCCGAAGACAGCTTCAGTGAAAAACGCATTGACCCCTTCGGCACGCTTTTGCTGCAACTTGGCAGCCGCCGCTTCCCGCGAAGCCGAAGCAGCAAAGAACGACGACACCGTTACGCCTGCCGCCAAAATTGCAAACACGGCCGCCGCCAATCCTGCCGCCAAGGAATTCCGCCGGCACCACCGCCAGCCGCGCTCCACTCGCCCAATGGGCCGCGCTTGAATGGGCTCCCGCTTTAACCAGCGCTGCAAATCGTCGGCTAGTTCCTGCGCCGTTTGGTAGCGCTTGGCCGGGTCTTTTTCCAGGCACTTCAGCGTGATCGTTTCCATGTCGCGCGGAATGCTGGCGTTCAACTTCCGTGGACTGGGAGCCTCTTCATCCAGAATTTGCACAATCAGCATCCGGGCTTCACCGCGGAAGGGCAACTCTCCGGTGAGCAATTCAAATAAAATCACCCCCACAGAATAAATATCGCTGCGCCGATCGGCCCGATGCGCATGTCCCCGCGCTTGTTCGGGCGACATGTAACCCGGCGTGCCCATCACCTGCCCTTCCACGGTCATCGTCAAATCGCCGGTTTCGCGGCGGGCCAGCCCAAAATCGATTACGTGCGGCTGGCCGTCCCGATCGATCATAATGTTGCCGGGCTTCAAGTCGCGGTGCACCACACCCGCTTGATGAGCATGCTGCAAAGCCTCGGCAACTTGGACGACGATTTCCGCCGATTCCCGCACGGTCAGCCGCTGGCCGGTGAGCCACTCCTTGAGATTGGCCCCATCGATGAAATCGGTGACGATGTACACTGTGTCGTTTTCGCGCCCGACTTCATGTACACCGGCAATGCGGGGATGTTTCAGTTGCGCCGCGGCCCGGGCATCGCGTAGAAATGCCTCGGTCTGCTGCGGATCAAGGTCTTTCTGCCGCGGAATTTTCACCGCCACCGTGCGCTGCAATTGGGTATCGCGCGCTTTCCACACCGCGCCAAACTGGCCCAGACCGACTTGTTCCAGCAGCTCAAAATGCCCCAGCACCCGCACGCCCGGGCGATACGGACCGGTGGCATCGACGCCCGCCAGGCTGAAATTGCTACCGCACGCCGGGCAAAGAATATCTGCCCACGAAGCCTGCTCGACCGAATCAAACGGCACGTGACACTGCGGACAGCGAATTTGCATCATCGCCCTTAAAAACTGAGGTTAAACCACCGGCCGCCGTTCCCAACCGCCACGGCCTCTCGCCACCGCTCGATTATCCGCAACTTATTTCCCTGATGCAAACCAGCCACACGGTCTGTTACATGGCGAAACCGCTAGGAAGTCCGCTGGCGGCTTCGCAATTAGTGAACCCTGGCCCAATTTTTCTCTTGCAGTGTGTTCAAACGTTCACTACAGTGAATCGCCTCGGAACCGCTGTGTTCCGCGATCGGTCTTTGGCAATTCGAAACAGAATGCCCTGGCTATCCAGGCAATCCTGACTGGCAATCTGCGCAATGGCACGGCAAAGTGTCGCTAGGCTGGCAGGTGTTGCTTGGCCGGCGCGTATTATTCGCTCAGGAGTAAAACACGCCGGCCAGACACACGTTCCCGGCGCCGCATGGGTACTGGCGGCTGCGGCGGTAAAATGCTTCAATCGACGGCTGTTGCACTCCAAATTTATGATGGATTGAAGCTCGCTTGAACTCGCGCCCCTTCTGTTGAGGATTTTGGAATGCCCGTTTCCGAACAAAGCATGCTCCGCTGGTGCCGTACTTTGATAGGCGCCGACGCGGTTCCCCACAAATCGCTGAACGATTATTTGCAAGCCATTCCACGCTTGAAAACATTGGCCGACGTACCCCGCGGAACCGCCGTTTTGGTTCGCGGCGATGTCGATGCGAAGCCGGGCCCAAAAATCGGCGAAGGGGACGAGCGGTTGCGTTCGATGATCAGCACGCTCAAATTCGGCGTGGAACAAGGGTGGAAGCAAATTGTATTTGGCCACATCGGCCGTAAGCCAGAAGGTTCGCTGAGCAAAGTCGCCGCTCGTCTGGGAGAATTGCTGGGGAAAAAGCTGCCCTTGATTAGCGACTGGCTGGATGAAAAGACGATGCAAATTTTGCCGGCCGCAGCCAACGCTGTTAGCAATTGCCAGCCGGGCGAAATCATCGTGCTGGAAAACACTCGGAAGTACGCCATCGAACGGGCCCTGTGGGATGCCACGCCTGACGATCTGCCGGCGCTGGCCCCCAAGTTGGCAACCTTGGCCAACGAGTTTGCCCAAAAAGTTTCCGCAATCTATGTGAACGAAGCGCTTTCTGCGGGTAGTCTCGATAGTTCGTCGACGATTGTTCCGGCCGCCATGAATCGTGTGGCGCTGGGCAACTACGTGGCCGGCGAATTCGACGGGCCCATGCAGCGCTGTTTGCGGGCGTCGCTCGTCATTTTCAGCGGACTGAAGATTGACAAGCTCGACGATTTGCAAGCGATGATCGATCGCGGCACGATTCGCTGGGTGATTACTGCGGGTTCTTTGGCGATGGCACTGAAAAAAGCAGCCGCCGAGCTAGAGGGAAAAACGTTTTGCATGGGCGTGGCCGAAGACCCGGCCCATGCGGGAAAGCCGTACTTCATTCCCCGCCAGCGAGTTGAGCAAGCCCGGCGGATGATTGAGGAAGGGCGAAAAAAAGGAATTCAATTTGTTTTACCGGTCGATTTTGTTCTGCAAGACGGCCGGGCGTCAGAGACAATTGGTCCAGCCGATCAGCAGTTCGACATTGGCCCCAAAACCAGTGAGTTCTTCGCCCAAAAAATCGGCGAGTTTATTGCCGACTCCACTCATCAGGCCGCGACTGGTGGTCGCGCTGCGGAAACCGACTCGCCTGTTGCTTTTCACAACGGTGTGTTTGGCATGTTTGAAGACCCACGGTTTGAAGCGGGCACAAAGAACTTCATTGGGCAGTTAAAACGGATGAAGGACTCGGGCGTCGAGGTGTATGTGGGCGGCGGGGAAGGGGGAGCGGCGCTGGAAAAATACGGCCAGCCCAATTGGGTCACCCATTGCTTCACCGCCGGCGGCACGGTCCTTAATGCCCTGGGCAGTAACCCGGTGCCGTATTTGTTGGCACTTTCGATGGCAGCTAAACGCTAAACCAATCGCAGCCGGAGCGGCGAATTTTGTCCACGAATTTTTTTCTAAGGACAAAACCTGGACATTTCCGCCGGAATGATCTCACTTTGCCCCCGGCTCAATTTGCCACGCTTCCAAAACGCCTTTCGCGTCCCCTTCCGCTTTGTCAAACACTTTAGAAAGCAGCAACGTAGGCTGATTGCCAAGCTTGCCAGCCGCAAAGCCTGCCAGTGCCGAGCCGGTATTGAATTTATCGACCGGCTTGCCATCGGCTCCAAGAATGTGGATTGAGCCATCGGGCCCGGCGATTAGCCATTCCTTCACGCCGTCGCCGATCACATCGCCGGTGGTAATGACTTCAATCGGTCGGGCATGCACGCCCACGGGCAAGGTGTAATCCCACAATTCCTTGCCGTCGAGGTTGACGCCCAGGGCAATGTTGTCGCCGCTGGTTGTGCCGACCAACGTGCAATAGCTGTTCTTGCCTTTGCCGTCTAAATCGTCCCCCACCAGGTAATACAGGTTGCGGTTGGGAAAGGAGATTTCCTTTTCTTGCTTGCCGTCGGCATCGAACATGACAATGCTGCCACGATTGTGCGTGCACAAGAGGTGGCGGTGCCCTTCTGCGTCGGGCTCGGTAGTGGCCATGCGAAACACAAATTGAACGGAGCGGTTCCGCCAGAGCACGTCTCCACCAAGCGAGGCGCCTTGAATGCCTAAATCTCCCCAGTAGCCCACCAGCAATTGCGGTTTGCCTTCTCCCTTCAGGTCGGCCAGTTGCACATCCCATACGCCTTGGGTGGAATTATCTTCCGGCTTGGGAAAGGCCAGCAAGCGATTCCAATTTTCGTCGAACAGAAATAACTGCGCTTGCGCGTTGGCAGCGGCCACGTAGTAGCGCTTGCCGGACTGATCGACGGCGGTGCGCAAATAAATGACGGCGGCATTTTCGGGAATATTCAAATCATGCCGGGCGATGGTTTTTCCGTCTTGATCTAATTCAGCCACGGTCCGCCAACCATCTAAGGCCAAAATGCGCGGCTGACCGTCGGGGCCGTTCAACACCATGGTATTGCCGGGGTTCTTCAAATCGGCCGCCCAGCGCTTGGTGAGCTTCAGGTTGGCCGGCAAGCTGGCCGGGGCAATTGGCGCCGGCTGCACCTCCTCGACGAGCTGCTTGACAAGTTTCGCATTCTCGGGAATGTCGAATTTGAACGCATCGCCGCTGGGCGCCTTGAAGCTGGCATTGCGGAAGTCGATGGTGGTGGAAATGTTGGTGACCGGCGTCTCGATGCCGGAGAGTTGTGCCTTTTCGATGGCGGGCAACTCGATTCGCCGCAGGATGTTGTCTTGCTGATCAATCCACAGCGTGACGACGCCATCTTGCTTGTCTACTTGAACGCGATTGCAGGGATGCCCTTCCAACGTGTCGGGCACCAGCAGCTTGGGAGGCTGCATAGCATCTTGGAGAAATTGAACTAGTGTGTTGTCGCTGAGCAACAGGCCGATTTGCACCGGCGCGCCGCCGGGTCCTTGCACCAGCGCCGAATACAGTTGCGGATCGCGGAATACATCTTCCAGCGTGAGTTTTTCGGGGTCGGGAATTTTCAGCACTAAATTGGGAATGACATCGACGGCGGCCAAAAAGTTGTCGCCATCGCACACGACCTTGGCTCCGTAACATTCCAAGCGCAGCTTGTTAGGCCGCTCAAACGCGGTGGAAAAATCAAACCGCTGCTCGATGGTTTGCTTATCCTTGTCGAACCGCTGTTGCACGACGGCGTTGTCGGCGTAATCTTTCGCCTGGCGATAAGCGGCTTCCATATCTTTCAAAATTTGTTGGGCCGTCCGCTTTTCCGGTTGTGGCGGACTAGCGGCTTGCGCGTCGCCGGCCGTGCCATTTTGAGCGGGCGAATTGGCAGCCGCATGGGTATCGCTCCCCCAACAGCCGGCGCTGAATAACAGGCTGGCCGTAAACAGCAACAACAGACACGATGATAGCGCGGAGATTGACTTCTGGCGACCGATAGAAGCGTGACGATGTCGGCAGGGATAGCATTCAATCCGTGAATGAGGAATGGCTGACTTCATGTCAAAATGCCTTGTCCAAGGAAGGAGTTCAAGCGGGGGAGTGATTTCGGCGGATTATCGACAAGAGGGGCACTTGGGTAAAGCTCGAATTGGGACAGATTTACATAGTTTTCCGCCCGTTCGGGGCTGCTTGACCACCGGCAAGCTGCCGCGCTATGATGCGCGGGGCTATTTGCCGAAAGCGTATTGGAATTTAACGCTGCGTCGGCCGGATGAACTTTCGCATTTATCGCTCGTGCTAGCATGATTTCGAATTTGAGCTATGGAGCGAATCAAAACCTGCGATTGGAAATCGACCCGGACGCGCTGGTGGCCGATTGCCTGCCGCCGCCAGGAATGAACCAGGCCGACACCGTGAACGCAGCGGCGCGCGCGGCGCAGAGCCCACTGGATTTTCCGCCGCTGTGCCAGGCAACGGTTCCGGGCGATCGGGTGGTCATTGCCCTTGGCCCGGACGTGCCGCAAGCTGCGGAAGTAGTGGCGGCCATAGTTCCGGAGCTGCTGGCCGGCGGGAATGCTCCAGCCCACATTTCCGTGTTGCAGGCCCCGATATCATTTTCTGCCCACCAACCTCGCGGTGAATCTGGCTGTGCCCACGATCCACGTAATAGCTTGCCGGCCGACCTGCGCGAAACGGTGAAGTGGATTACGCACCACCCATCGGAACAAGGTGAAATGAGTTACCTGGCCGCTGATGCCCAGGGAGCGCCCCTTTATTTGAACCGCTTGTTATGCGACGCCGACCTGGTGGTTCCCGTGGGCTGCTTGCGGTTGCACTACTCGAATTCGCTTAACGGCGAAGCTGGATTATGGAACGACTCGATTTATCCCACGTTTGGCGACCGCAATACACTCGATCATTTTAGCGCTAACGGGGTGCCACTAACCGTGGGGCAAGTAGCCCATCGGCATCGTCAGGTCGATCAGGTAGCGTGGTTGTTGGGCATACAGATAACAGCTCAGGTTATTCCTGGCAATGGAGAGCGCGCATTTCGCGTTTTGGCTGGAACGCCGGAGGCGGTGTTTCTCCAAGGTCACGCCTTGTGCCGCTCCGCCTGGCAGCAACAAGTTCCACAAAGGGCCGGTTTGGTTGTGGCGGGAATAGGCGGCGGCTCTGCTTTTCAGACGTGGAACCACGTGGGCCGGGCCCTGGAGGCGGCGCTGCGCGTCGTATCCGAAGGCGGCGCGATCGTCTTATGCACGCAGTTAAACGAACCTTGGGGACCGGCTTTGAAGTTGCTGGCTAGCTCCACGGACTTGGCCGCAACCCAGGCGCTTTTGCGCAAGCAGCGTTCGGCAGATGCCGCGCTGGCACGCCGGATGGCAGAATTGGTCGAGCGAGCCAGTGTGTACTTACTCAGCGCGCTGCCGGAAGAGTCGGTTTCGCCGCTCGGCTTTGCCCACATTCATGATGCCTCGGAATTCTCGCGGTTGATCAGCCATCACGATTCTTGCATTTTGCTGCCCGACGCGCAGCACGCCTGGCCCGTGGTGACCGGCGAAGAAGATTGAACCGCACGGTGGATCGGATCAAAATTTTTCCGTCACGTCGGCATGGAAACTGAAACCTCTGATTTCAAATTGCAGTATTCCGCTCTCACGTGCGGCGTGGGAGTGGTTGTCGCCAGCGATCGTACGCAGTTGGAATTTACAGGCGCCGATCGCACAAAATTCCTGCACAACCTCTGCACCAACACCGTGCGCGATTTGCCCATGGGAACAGGATGCGAGACGTTTATTTTGAACGTCAAAGGGCACATCGTGGGACACGGGTTTGTGTTTATTTGCCCCGCTTCTATCGTGCTGGAAACCGTGCCCGGCCAGGCGGAAAAGCTGCTGGCCCATTTTAATCGCTATTTGATACGGGAAGACGTGCAAGTGAGCGACCAATCTGGCGATTGGGCGGAGTTTTTTTTGGCCGGGGCACAAGCCGACGAATGTTTGACCCACCTGAATTGGCCACGCCTTACCGAGCGCTTGTCGCACGTGGCGATAGCGGTAGATGGCGGCTCCGTGTGGCTTAGAAAAGTTGATTTCGCTGGCCCGTGCGGCTACTTAATCGCTTGCGAGCGTCGCATGTCGGGCAATATCAAATCGCTGCTGGTGGCGAAAGGGGCTATCCCCTGCGGCGACCAGGCATTCCAGGCGGCGCGAATCGAATTCGGAACACCTTTTTTCGGCCAAGACATTGGCGAGGAAAACTTGCCGCAGGAAATCGATCGTGATCGGCTGGCAATCAGTTTCACAAAGGGATGCTATTTAGGCCAGGAAACGGTGGCCCGGATTGATGCGTTGGGGCACGTGAATCGTTTGTTACGGGGCATCAAATTTGCTGGGGCGGAAATTCCTGCGCGTGGGACGGCCCTGTTCAGTGCTGTAGAAAGCGGCAGCGCGCAGGATGCAAAAAACGTGGGACACGTAACCTCCGCCTACTGGTCGCCGCGGCTCCAGGCTCCGCTAGCGCTGGCGCTGGCTTCCCGCACTTGTGCTTCACCCGGTACACGGTTTCGAACACCTCTGGGTGCCGCAGAAATAGTGACTCTGCCGCTTATCAAGCCCTAGGCAGCCCTTAAGACAGCTCGCCTGAAAAAAGATGGCAGCTCCGCGGGCCAAAGTTAGCCGGCCTTGGCTTGTAAGTGCAGTGCCGGCGCAGCCGGATTGGAATTGACAACCGTCGGCAGCGGCACACTGGGAGGCTCTAATTCGTCCACATCTTGCCGAAGTTTCAAGGTCACGCTGCGTGGAGGGCGGCGCTCTTGAGCGAAGCCGCGTGTGCCGCCGTGAAAGAATTCCACCATCGGAGCTGCGGCCGTATCGGTAAATTCCGCGGCGAGCCGCTGCTGCATTTCGCGCCAAGGCAAACCGCTGCGAAAAATCAATCGGTACGCGGCTTTCAGCACAATAATTTGCTGCGGACTGAAACCGTTGCGCTTCAAACCGACCAGGTTTAATCCCACCACGTCGCCGGTTTGGCCGTCGACTGTGACAAACGGCGGGATATCGCGAACCACACGTGCATGCCCGCCGATCATCGCCATTCGTCCAATGCGGCAAAACTGGTGGACAGCGACCGCGCCCGAGATAAACGAGCGGTCGTCGACGGTGATGTGACCGGCCAACAGGCAATTGTTGGCCATAATCACCTGATTTCCGATGTGGCAATCGTGGGCCACATGCGCGCCGGCCATGAGATAATTACCATCGCCAAGAACGGTGGCAGTTTCGGGCTTGAGCGCCCGATGAACGGTTACATACTCCCGTAGGGTATTCCCTTCGCCAAGAACAACATGGCCGGTTTGTTCCGGGCAACGCACATGCTGAGGCAGTCCGCCGATGACCGCGCTCTCACACAGGCAATTTCGCGGACCCAAGCGGGAACCGCTTTTGACAACCACATGACCTGCAAGTTGACAGTGATCGCCGATGACCACGTCGTCTTCGACAATGGCGAATGGCCCAATTCGCACGTCGCGGCCAATTTGAGCTTGCGGGCTGACAACCGCCAAAGGGTGGATGTTCACCGGCGGGAATCCTCAGGATGTTTTGCGGGGTGGGATGACGCAGTGCAAAGGCTTTGGCCGGCTGGGTAATGATTGGTCAGCAAGTGGCGACCGCCCGCACTGCGCGTCAGTGGGCTCGAGCCGTGGTGGCATGTGATACACCGCAGTCCTTGCCCGACGGTATGTATCGGCTGTAATCCAGAGAACGGTTCAACCGGATATTGCTCAGGAAGCGATCAGCAACGATTTCCTGCCGCACGGTTGGCCTGGGAAGCAAGCCATGTTAAATTGTTCCGATTGGGCGAACATGACCATGCCCCGCAGAGCTTGCCCTGTCGTATTCGACAATCATTCGCTGCTTTCAATCTGGATCAACAAATCAGGGTTAACCCATGCCCGAGAGCCATCTACTTTACGACGAAGCGGACAAACTAAAAGACGCAGGCAAGCTGGATGAGGCAGCCGCAAAATTAAACGCATTGCTATCGGCCGATCCGAATTACACGCTGGCACACTCCGCGTTAGCGGTTGTGTATACCCGGTTAAAACAGCACGAGGAAGCAATTTCTCATGCCGTCCGCGCGTGTGAATTGGAGCCGAACGACCCATTCAGCTTTACGGCGTTAAGCGTAACATTTCAGCGCGCCGGAAAAATTCCAGAAGCCGAAGAGGCTATGGCGCGCGCACGAATGCTGCAAATGGGACACTAAAACCCATACCCCGGATTGGGCCGGAACTTGGCGTCATCCGTGCCGCGGCGACTTACTCCACTGCCTACGTGCGTCGGCCTACCAAGCGCTTTTGAATGTCGGTCTCCAGCACGCCGAACGCTTCTTCATGGCGTTGGACCGTTAACTGCAGGGCGTGCAACATGCGCTTGGCAGTAAAGTAGTTGGTGACAATCCGCTGGGTAATTACCACCGGCTCGTTTGGCACACCAATCGGCTGTGGGTTCAAGCCAAAATCGATAATCAATTCTTCTGGGGTGCCGGTCACCCGGCAGAAATTGGCGTAGCAAGAAATGGCGCCGGCATCCTTCACTTCAATGCGTTGTCGTTGCGGCGCGGGTTGCCCTTCCGCAGCTTCAGGACCTGGCCGAATACCTTCTTTTTCCAGTTCAATAGGTTTGGACACCACGATACTCCTTGTCAAAAAGTTTGATTTAACCTGCAGTGTAGAGAACCAGTTCATATTTCGCCAGATGGATTTTCATCTGGCTGGTTTATGAGCCACGAGAAACCACGATGATCCTCGTCGCCACGCATCGCCGGCGATGTGCGACCAATATGCTCCTCTCAGAGCGTTAAGTTCAATTGCTTTAACAGCGCCTGATACTCTGACTTTTCCGCTGGTGACAAATCGTCAGGATTAAACTTCAAGTCTTTGGCGCGCTGCAGCGACGCGCGAGCCGCCACTTCGTCTTTAGATTTCGCTTGAGCTTTTGCCAAATGCACGAACTGCACCGCCTTGGGTTCTGTGGCAATAATGCAATCGGATAAGTCCGTCAGCGCCTGTGCCACGTCTCCTTTACTCAGGTAGATGACACCCCGTGTATCGAGCATATCGGATTGTGGGCCAAACGTGTCGATGGCCTCGTCAATCAACTTAATCGCCTCGTCTTGATTGCGTCCTTGCATCGCCAACAAGAATGCCAAGTTATTGAGGAGGGCCGCACGTTGATTCGCCAGCACATCGGACCTGGCTAACAACGCGCGGTACAGCTTTTCGGCATCATCATACCGACGTTGGAAGTCACGTAATTCCGACAACTCCATCTGCAGAGCCCAGGAATCCGGGTCAGTCTGCAGCGCCCGCTCCAACCATTGATCCACCCGCTGAACCTGCTCCGGCGTCGGCGGGTTGATGTTTTGGTGTAGTGCGGTCAACCCAATTTCAATCATTGCCGCCGGCGATAAATTCTTACGATTTTGTTCGCATAGGTTCAGCGCCATGTCCACCTTGCCGCGCTGAGCATAAAACGCAGCTAACAGCGGCATTTTAGCAGGCTCGTAACCCACGAGCTCCTTATACAGCTTTTCCGCCTGATCGTATTCCCCAATGAGATTCATATCGGCGGCAATTTCTTGCAGCAAAGGCCACTGCTCTTTGGGCAGCGGACGTTCGCTAGGCAAAAGCCGCAGCAATAACGAACCACCTTCCGCCACGTGTCCCTGCATCGCCAAGGTGCGCGCCGCCAATAGTGCCACGCGCGGGGACTTTTGGTACCCCATCGATTGTAAAGTTTGCAGCCACGTAACCGCCTGGTCGGGCAAGTTGCGCCGCAGGAGCATTTCGACGAAAGTGATATAAACCGCCGGATCAGGCGACGGTTGCGACAACAGCGACAGCATTTCCTCCCGCGCAGCCGGCCAATTGTCGACCTGCTCGTAAAGCCTGGCCAAAATGACGTGCTCGCGCCAAGTTAAGGGCCGCAGCTTTTTCAGGTCGTCCAAAACGCGCAATGCCTGGCGCGAAGAAGCCGGATCGCCACGCTCGAACAGCAAGTTGATCCGGGTCGCCATATCATCGGCATTGGGTTTTCCTCCCGGCGGCGACAGCAATTCAATCGCATTGCGAAATTGCCGGTAATCGCCGGTCTTGGCCATTAATTCGGCCTTCGTTCGCCGGGCCCAACCATAGCTATCCGGATCGGTCTGCTGCGCTGAACTGGCATTCAAGATTTGGTCGAGATATTTCTGCGCTTTCTCCACAAGACCCACACGGAGATAAAAAGCAGCCATTTGCCGTAACAGCGCCAGGTTATTTGGCGCCGCAGACAACGCCGACAAATACGATTGCTCGGCTTGCGTAGGATCATTCAAAAACTCATATCCCTGCGCCAGCACCAAGGCACTTTGGTCTGCGGGCAATTTGATTTGTGCTTCGTGCAGGATCTGCAAAGCTTCCTCAGGCTTTTTCTGCATCGTTGCTTTGAGTTGAATTAACTTCACCCAGGGGTCCGACCAGTCCGGATTGAGCTCAATGGCCCGCCTCAGCTCGGCCTCCGATTCATCCAGCTTGCCAACGCTGGCCAACAATTCACCATGCAGAAGATGCTCGCCCGCATTGGTCGAATCTTTGGAAAACTGCCCTTGCAGCCGGTCCAGGGCCTCTTTGTATCGGCCCGCGTCATAGTCGAGCATGGCTTGAATGCGATCCATCTCCGCATCGCCTGTGACCAAAGTCCCGTACGTTTCCAACAACTGCAAAGCCTCGTCGTTGCGATGGCGCTGGTACAACAACTTCACCAATTGTTTGACCATGGCGCTGTTGGGCTGTCCTAATTCCAGCATTTGATGTAAATGCTCGATCGCGTCGTCCGTTTTGTTTTCCAAGGCGTCAATTTGCGCCACCCACTTGGGCTGCTCTGCCCAGCCGGGCCGCAAATTGTTGACTTGCTGCAGCAAATCGCGGGCTTGAAGCAGCGTGCGCTTCTGAGCGTTATCCAGCACGACGCCGGCTTGCAAGCTGCCGTTGGCCTTCTCGTTCAACTCCTGGATCACAGAAGAGATCATGACTGCCGCCTGTAACAGCTTGATTTGGGCCGGATCATCGGCGTCTTCTTTCTCGAACCATTCTTGAATTTGCTTCATCGTGGCCAGTTCGCCCATGTCTTGCGCCAGCTCGAACCGCGACAACTGTACTTGCGGATTGTGTGGATCTAATTGCGCCGCTTGCTCCCACAGCTTCTTGGCCGCTGGGAAATCGCCGACGCGAATATAGGCCTGGCCCAAGTTGGGGTATAATTTCAGCCGCTTGTCTTGCGGCAATTTTTCGATGTCGGCGGCAATGGAGGCCAAGCCTGCTTTCAAGGCGTCTCTGGTTCCGCCGACGATAAACATCGCGTCCATGCGATCGACAAAGATGCGCGGCTCCTGGCGCATTTCTTCCGGCGCAGCATCGATAATGCGCAGTGCTTCGGCCGGTTGACGCTGTTGGAGCGCCAGGCCAATGGCCATGCCCACTACCGACGTGTTGGACGGATAGCGCTGGAGCAAATCTTGGATGATCTGGTGCGCCTTCTCGGTTTCTTCTTTGCGCGTCAAAATACTAACTTCTTCCAGCGAAGCGGCGGGTTCCTTCAACATATTTTGCTCGCGCATTTTCGCAAACAGCGCGTCGATGTCCTTCCACTCCCTTTCGCTTTTGGGCTTCCGCATTTGCTCGGCAATGCGCAAATCTAGGATTTGCTTTACCACTGCGGGCATTGCGTTGGGGTTGTTCCCTTGCCCAATCCAATGCGCAATTTTTTCGAAGTGCTTCAGGGCTTCTGTAGTTTTGCCCTGACCCACCTGTGCCGACGCCATTCCCAGTTCACCCTCCGCTGTATCCTGCAAGGTGCTGGCGGCTTTTAACGCCAGATCGTATTGATTGAGCTGCAGGTAGCAATTCATTAACCGCAATTCAATGTTCCGCGACATGCCGGGGTTCCTGCCTACGGTCAGCAAATGCTCCAGTTGCTGCGCAGCCTGCCGATAGTTGCCTTCCGCAATGGCCAAGCATGCTTCGCAGTACTGTTGCTTATCCTCGGGCAACCGGCTGCTGGCGAGCTTCTTCAAAGTCAAGCGCGCCCCGTCAAAATCACTGGATTGCAATTGGATGTCGAAGTACATTGCCAGCAAATTGATATCGCCCGGCAAAGCTTTTAATCCGGCATCCAAGCGTTCCTTGGCTTCGGCCGGAGTTTTGGACGATTCGGCCCAAGCAATGTAAAAGTGGTTGTCTTTGGGATACAGTTTCAGGCCTTTGGCCACGAGTTGTTGCGCTTCGTCGAAATTCTTTGATGTGCGTTCCATTTGAATCGCTTCCAACAACACTTGCGCATCCTCCGGCGCCAGCGCCAACGCTTTCTGCACAGCTTCCTTCGCTTTGTCAAATAACTTCGCGTCGGCTAAGGATTGTGCTTGCATCAACAGGGCTTTCGCTGAATCCTGGTTTTGCGCCACCAGTTGATCGATGACTCGATTGGCTAAATCCAAGCGATCCGGCATTTGGGCATCGGTCAGTTTCTCACGCAGCACTGCCGCCAGCATCGCATAGGCTTGCAATTCGTGCGGCGCGGTCGCATGGGCGGCATCGAAGCTCTTCGCCGCGGGGTTATATCCCACCAGTGATTCCAACAACTGCACTGCTTCTAAATACCGCGCCGTGCTGGTGTAGCACTGGGCTAACAGCAAGTCCGATTGCGGATCGGATTGACCCTTTTTCTGAAGCTGGATTAGCTCTTTTTCTGCAGGAGCAAATTGATGAAAGGCAATGTTCAACTCAATTAATTTGCGCCGCAGGTCAGCCGGTTTGTCTGAGTTGACAATCGCTTGCTGCAAGGCATCGACGGCCGCCTGGTATCGCCGGCCATCAAGATGCGATTTGACGACTTCGGCCAGCAACATCGCATATTCCGCATTGCGCTCCAGATCGTCGGGCTTGGAGGCGCGATAATGCTCATACAGAAACAGGGCATTGTCCGGATCGGTCGTCTTCTTTTCTTCGGCCCGCTTAAGCAGCGCGTCGGCGTTTCGGCGGTTTTGAATGCCATGCACGACGTGCACGCCGACCATCACAATGATCGCCGCAATCGCTAGTATTGCAAGCAGTTTGGAATTGAGTCGCTTCATGTAGCGTCATCCTCTGGAGTGCTGTAGATACACGGTCAAATGCCAGCTACCGTTGCCTGTTCTGCAACGAT
This sequence comes from Pirellulales bacterium, assembly GCA_035656635.1. NCBI lineage: Bacteria > Pseudomonadati > Planctomycetota > Planctomycetia > Pirellulales > Pirellulales bacterium. The sequence continues at coordinate 422 of DASRSD010000034.1, read as the reverse complement.
CGAGTCTGTTTTCGAGGGAAAGATGTAGTTGCCTTGCGCAACTACGAAGCAAGAGACGCCGGCAATCCCCACGCCAGCACGGCAACCTCATATCGTCCATCGTACTTGGCATGCCTGGGCTGTCAACGAACAGGCGCTTTGGCTAGCACGCCTGGTGTACCCCTCTGCGATGCTGGCGGCGGGGTAAGTCGCTACGGCGACAACGGATATTGAAGCGAAATCGTGCCGTGCGATTCTGTTCCCAACCAGCTTTATATGCTGGCACGTTTTAGTCTTCATAATTTCTTACGAAGTCTGTGGGAAAGTTTGCCGATTATTCAAAGGCTAACGGTCAGGCCGGGATTGCGGATAGCGCCCCGCGCACAGGCTGGGAAGCTCCATAAGTTAACTTGGGTATTTTGAAGCGACTTGATAAACCATTG
>DASRSD010000033.1 GCA_035656635.1 Pirellulales bacterium | reverse complement strand
TGGGCAGGCGCTTGTTGGTCGTATGGAAATCCATCAACGTGAAGTCGTAGCCGATTCGCGGGCTGATCTCATTGCCCGGCAGGATGCGGAAGCGGCCGACCGATTCGTAATCGAACAATTGAAAGCGGTCGTTCTGCCGCGTGGTGTGGCCGGAGCCGGCGACGAACGCCTCGGTGTGGGAATCGAGCAGTTCTTCTTTTTCGGGCCACGGCTTGACCAGCAGCGCCGGGCCGGTTTGGGCGCGTACGCAGGTGGCCGAAAGCGCCAGAAGAACGATGGCGAATGGCGCGATTCGCCGCGTGCGGGAAGGTGGAGTGTCCATTGGCGCGTAATATCCCGGCTTGGCCGATCCCGTGCAAACTTCACCCCTGTGGACGCCAGCTTGGGCAAAAAAGTGAAACGCTCGCCGCGCCCCGGACGGCGGGTTCCCATTGAACCGGCGGTGTCGGTCGGACAGAATGCGGCCCAATGGCCAAGATTCATCCAACCGCCATCGTCGATCGCGCCGCGGAGATTGGCGGCGACGTGGAAATCGGCGCGGTCGTGGTCACGCACAAGAATATGGTCATTGAGACGACCGACAGCGCGACGCCGCCCCCGCCGGGATTTGTGCCAATTGATACTGCCCCCCAAGCGACGGCAAGCACGAAACTGAAGGCTCTGGTGACCGCGCTAAATGCCGTGAAGGTGCCCACGGACGACATTATCGAAATCATTAAAGGGTTGGACCGCGACGGAAAACTTCGTGGCACATTAGTAATTGAGTGACTTCCTACATACAAACCATTTTTAGCACACGAGCTTGCCATGAGCCCTCTGCAAATTAACCCCAATCAACTTGTCTCGCAGCAACCAACCGGACTGGCCGCATTGAACGGTGCGGTCAACAAAAAAACTGGCAAGAACGATGCGCTGCGCGACTCGTTCGATTCGTTCGTGGGCGAAACGTTTTATGGCCAAATGATCAAATCGATGCAAAAAATGCACGACAAGCCAGCCTTTATGTATGGCGGCCGGGCGGAGGAAGCATTTCAATCGCAGCTCGATCAAACCTGGGCGGAGCAAATGTCGAAAGCCACCGCCCATACGTTCACCGATTCCATGTACAACCTGTTTACGATGAATCGCGGTGTATGAGCACACTAATTTTTGCGGCCTGTTGCCAGTTCGTAATTTTATAATCAATCAAGCTTTCGCGCAGAACTAAATGCCCCTTGGAAATTCATGGATACTCCATCGCCAGAAGCAGATGCTTTTGATTCGCAACTTGGAATGCTATTGTCTGAGCTCTCCGAAGTGCAGCGCGAGCTGTTGGAAGTAATTAGCCAAAAGCGAGCGTTGCTAATTAAAGCCAAGCCAATGGAATTAGCGCAATTGCAACCACGCGAGCAAGCCTTGATCGATCGATTGCAAGCCTGTCATCAACTTCGAGCCGAACTGCTGGAACAAGCCAACGAGCAGGGCTTGCCACATGGCTCCTTGACGGAGTTCACGGCGGCTTTGCCAGCACAGCAACGACAGCATTGGACACCTCAAATTCGTGAAGCGGCTAGTCGATCTCGCCTGCTCCAACATCACAGCCTGGCAAATTGGGCGCTAAATCAGCGCACCTTAATTCATCTTTCTCAGATGCTGGAGATTATCGCGACCGGGGGGCGTCTCCGTCCGACATATGGAAAAGGCGCTGCCGTCGATTCCACCGGTTACATGGTAGACCAGGAAGCCTGAACCGTTCGGCTAATCTTGGCGGACCGCGCAGAGATTGCCGACGTTATTGGCCAGCGATGGTAATATCGCACGGCAATTGGGCCCGTATTACGGCGATATTGCCGCGTTTACCTCCATCTACCGTCCGTAGAGCGCGTTGCCAGGGACTGCTTGAAATATGTCGCTTTTCAGTTCCATCCAGGTGGCCAGCGGCGCCTTGCAGGCTGCACAAATCGGCCTGCAAGTGGTCGGGCAGAATATTGCCAACGCCAACTCTCCGAATTACGCGCGCGAAGAAGTGCAATTCGCCCCGGGGCCCACGCAGCAATTGGGAAGCGTACTCCTAGGCACAGGCGTGGAAGTGCAGGGGGTGACACGGCAGGTTGATCAATTCCTGCAACAACGGCTAAATAGCGCCACCAGCGACAGCACCAGCACGCAACTAACGCAGCAGACATATACGCAATTAGAAAGTTTGCTGAACGAATTGGGCACCAACGGGCTAAGCAGCTCCTTGGACGATTTTTTCTCCAGCATTTCCGACGTTTTGAATCAGCCGGAAAGCGACTCGGTCCGCAACCTGGCAGTGCTTAAGGGCCAAACGGTAACACAAGATATCAATCAACTGGCCTCGCAAACCAATCAGCTCCGCTCCGACTTGAACGACCAGGTGGCACAAGATGCCGGCAGCATCAATTCTCTGCTTTCGCAAATTGGGAAGCTTAATATTCAGATCGAGTCAGCCGAGGGGGGTGGAACATCGCAGAGCGATGCGGTGGGGCTGGCCGATCAGCGCGACAATGCACTTTCGCAATTGTCGCAATTGATGAACGTCACCACGCAGTCGCAAAGCGACGGCACCGTTTCCGTATTTTCCGGCGGCCAGTTTCTCGTGCTCGAAGGCACAGCCCGCAGTGTTGCCGTCTCGCAATCGACGAATCGCGGCCTCACGACAAATTCTCTCGTGCTGGCGGGCAATAACGCGCCGCTGCAAATCACTAGCGGCGAAGTGGCTGGGCTCATCAATTCGCGCGATACGGTGCTGGGCGGATTTCTGGACCAACTGAATCATTTCGCAGGCACGCTGGCATTCGAATTCAACAAAATTTACAGTTCCGGACAAGGCTTGCAGGGCTACTCCTCGGTAACAAGCACTTTGGCGGTCGACGACGTCAATGCGCCCTTGGATGCAGCCGGCTTGAATTTCACGCCGGGGAACGGGCAGTTCGACATCCAAGTTTATGATCCCTCCACGCAATTGACGCAAACCAGCACCATCCGCCTGGATTTGAACGGCTTGGGAAGCGACACGTCGCTCACCGATTTGGTAAATCAATTGAATGCCGTCAGCGGGGTTAAGGCAACCATTACGCCTGATCGGCGGCTTTCCATTCAAAGCAGCTCGCCCGACGAGCAAATTGCCTTTGCCAACGACACCAGCGGGATTTTAGCCTCCCTGGGAATCAACACATTTTTTACCGGCTCCGACGCCAACAGTTTGAGTGTAAACCAAGAGGTGATCGACAATCCTTCCACCTTTGCCGCCAGCGCAGGAGGCGTGGGTGCAGATACCAATGTGGCGGTGCAGTTGGCGGGGTTCAACGATTTGCCGCTGCCATCGCAAAGCGGAGCGACGCTGTCGCAAATGTACGATCGCGTCGCTTCCGATGTTTCACAGGGATCCGCGGTCGCCCAAAACCTGGCCGACAGTGCGCAAACCTTTCAACAATCGCTAAATACCCAGAATTTAGCGATTAGCGGCGTAAGCATTGATGACGAAACCGTGAAGATGATGGAGTATCAACGCGCCTATCAAGCCTCGGCAGAATATATTTCGACCATCAACAGTTTGCTGCAAACCTTGGTCAATTTGTGATCTCGCCGATGCAGAAAATAAAGTTCCGCATCTTTTAATTGGTTCCCATGACTTAGTCCTTGCTGCTTAACGGCCGCATCCACAGCTGGCCATTTGCCCATGACCTTCCTCACCCCCATCCCGTCGACGCGCGTCAGCGACATGCTGGCCAATAGTTTGCTTACTCAGCAGTTGCAAAGCAATCAGCAAACGATGCTGCAATTGGAGCGAAGCATTAGTTCGGGGCAACGCATCTCTCAGGGTAGTCAGGACCCAACCGCCGCCGCCGAGGCCGTCGAATTGCAGAAGCAACTGGACAACAAGGCCCAGTTCAAAACCAATTTACAAGTAAATCAGTCGTATCTTTCGACGACCGACACCGCGCTTTCGACCATCACAAACCTGCTGAATCAAGCCGGCGGACTGGCGGTATCTTCCTCCGGTAACACGCTCACCAATTCGCAGCTACAAGCGAATGCTGTCCAAATCGATAGCATTTTGCAGCAAGTGGTCGATACGGCCAACTCGCAGTTCGACGGCCGTTATGTGTTTGCCGGCTCCAGCACCGGCGTGCAACCGTTTACGCTGAATGGAAGCTTTGTAACGTATACCGGGAACGTTACGCAGCTGCAAAGCTTTTCCGACAGCAATTCGCCATTCGCCACAAATATTAGCGGCAACGAGGCGTTTGGCGCAATCTCGCAGCAAATTCAAGGCACGACGGATTTAAATCCCACCGTCACGGCCGATACACCGCTGTCACAGCTCAATGGCGGGCTGGGAGTGCAATTAGGAAGCATCCAAGTCTCTGATGGCACGCATTTGCGCACGATCGATCTCAGCAAGGCCGCCACCTTGGGCGACGTTAAGTCGTTGCTCGAAGCGCAACCTGCCGGCGGCACGCAACCGCCGGCCCTGAATGTGCAAATCACCAACAACGGCCTACAAGTTTCCTTGGTGGGCAGTGGCACGCTGCAAATCAACGACATCGGCAACGGCGTCACTGCCAGCGAGCTTGGAATCCTTGCGCCGAACAACTCCAGCGCCACCATCGCCGGCAGCGACTTAAATCCGCTCCTCACGGTGACCACTCCCCTGGCAAATATTTTGGGAACTCACGCGCAGGCGAAGATTTACTCGCCAGGCGCAAACAGCAGCTTCGATATTAAAGCAGTGCAAAATGGCGCGGCAACCAACGGTTACACGCTGCAATTTATTGACGACGGAACCGTTGGGGCCGGAAGCGAAACAGTCAATATCAGCGGCTCAACCATCACGGTCGACATCGACAGCGGCCACTCCACCGCCGCTCAGGTCGTGCAAGCGCTCAATAACAACTCCACGTTCAGCAGCCTGTTTCACGCCTCGCTCGATTCGGAAGATTCCGACGGCAGCGGGCTCGTTTCGCAGGCCGCCACGGCCACCACGGCAGGCGGCGGAGGAGCGGCCTTCGATCAAGCCTCCGGGCTGCAAATTACCAACGGCGGCCAGAATTACACCATCGATTTCAGTTCCGCCAAAACCGTTGGCGATTTGGTCAACCTAATCAATGGCTCGGGCGCTTCCGTGCGAGCCTCCATCAATTCCTCCGGCACGGGCATTAACATCAATTCTTTGCTCAGCGGCAGCGATTTTTCGATTGGTGAAAATGGCGGCAGCACGGCCACCGAGCTCGGCGTGCGCACTTTCAGCCGGCAAACGCAGCTGGCCGATTTGAATCACGGATTGGGCGTGCAAACGTTGGCTCAACAGAACGCTGCCGGCAACGATTTTGACATTCAGTTGGAAGATGGCGCCGTGCTGCAATTTCGCTTGGATGGTCAATCGACCATCGGCGACGTCATCGACATGATCAACAACGCGCCGGGCAATGGCGGGAAGCTGGTAGCTCAATTGGCAACTAGCGGCAACGGCATCGAGCTGGTTTCATCGGCCGTGGGCTCAAGCCCCTTTCAAGTGCAAGTGGAAAACAATAGCCAGGCGGCGCAAAACTTGGGTTTGGTTCCCAGCGGTCAAACAACCAGTGCGGCAGCGGTAGCTGGCAGCGGCGTTGAAACCATCGCCGGCGCCGATGTTAACCCGGCGGAAACCGACAGTGTTTTCAACGCACTCATCCGCTTGCACAATGCCTTATTGAACAACGATCAGACTGGAATTAGTCGGGCCGTAAGTCTAATCAATAGCGCGACCACCCAAGTTAATTTTGCCAGCGCCGAAGTGGGAGCCCGAGAGCAAAACTTGGACGCTCTGCAAACTCAGGTCGATTCGCAAACGACCGATTTGCAATCCGCGCTATCGAACGACATCGACACCGATTTGCCCACCGCCATTACCAATCTCACGGCTCAGCAAACGGCCTTCCAAGCATCGCTGCAACTGGCTGGTCAAATGTTCCATTTGACGTTGCTCAACTACTTGTAAGGCGGCAGCTGATTGTCTGAAAGTTGCTCCTTTGAACTGTGCATCGCATCGCAAAATCTAGCGGCGCTAACACTCTTCTTTCCCGCGCGCGAATTTTCTGCTGCACTTTAGCAGGAAACCGAAGCGTTGCATTTCCGGCGTGAGCCGTATTTATTTCGTCGCAGTTGCACATTGCGTATACGGCACATAATCGCCACGTCCGTTAGTTTGCCACAACAGTCGAATTTTCTCTTGCTAGCGAGACATGCTAGCCGATGTAGCAGATGAAGCGTGTGGAAAACTGTGGGTGGAAAACCACAGTGAAGCGCTTCTAACCCTTGAAGCACCGGGAATTTGCGCCGGCCAAAGCGTGAGGCGGTTGCTGCACAGCGATGCTAGCCCTCCGCCCGGCACGGGTTCGTCGCGCTTCCATTCCCTAGCCTGCCGTTTCATGAAGTGACAGGAGGTCCGCCATGAGAATCGACACGACTCGATTCGGCTCCTTGGATATTGAGCCATGCGATTTGCTGCATTTCCCGGCCGGCCTCATGGGTTTGGAAAACTGTCGGCACTGGGTTTTGCTGGCCGATGCGGAAAATGACGCGCTCGGGTGGCTGCAAAACTCCTCTTCTCCAGAGATTGCGCTGGCAGTCGTATGTCCGCGCCGCTTTGTTCCAGAGTATCAGGTCCGTGTTTCCCGCGGCGAATTGGCGCCTTTGGCGCTGGCCGAAATTCGGGAGGCACAAATCCTGGCCATTGTCGGCAAGAATGAATTGGGAATTACGCTCAATTTGAAGGCGCCCTTGGTCATCAATTTGCAGCAGCGGCTAGGTCGACAGGTAATTACTAACGGCGATTTGCCGACGCAGTATCAACTCGTCGGCGGATCGGGTCCGCTTCGCAAGTCAGCTTGAAATGAGTTGGTTGACGGTTTTGCTCGAAGATATTGATCCTTATTATTCCACTTTTGAATACCGCGCCGGCAAACCACCGATCCGAAACGCCCACCCTCGGATCTTAATTGAAGGAAGGAGTCCGCGATGCTTGTTTTGTCGAGACAGCGCGACGAAAGCATCATCATCGGCGACAACATTGTTGTCACGATTGTCGATATCCGTGGCGACAAAGTGCGCTTAGGAATTAATGCACCTACGGAAATCCCGGTCCACCGCCAGGAAGTGTACGATGCCATTCAGAGGGAAAACCTGCGATCCTCGCGGTTGGACCCCAAAGATGCCCAAGCCCTGGGTCGCGGCGCATGGCCGGATCATACGCCAAAGCCAGGCACTACACCCTAAACTCAGACGCGACACCCTAACGAGAGTCGATGCCCCCCTTATTGCGGAGAAAGCTGCCCGCCTGAAATTTCGGCGCTTCTGCGTTGCTGAAAAAGACAGTCACGGGCGAAATGAATTGCTATCGCTTCGATGGATTTTTTGCCAAAACGGAAGCGCAGTTCCGTTTGTAGGATTCGTGACGAGAATGTGGCCGCCGGAAGGGCCGCTTCCCATTTTTCATGGTGCATAAGATTTGACGCACACCAAAACATCAACCTATGTACTCATAGGTCGGCGGAGGACAGCCCGTAGGTGTTAACTAAAGCCCGCAGCTTGCACCGTCGATACTGCAAGAGGTTGGCGTTCCCATACGCCAATTCGCCCTGCGATTTACTCGAATGGAAGTCCTTCACTCGCGCATGAAGCGCCCGTAGGAACGAGATCAATCGCCAGCCAGCGAGTTCCAACTGCCTGCCCAACGTTCCTACCTAAACCATTACCGTCCGGCGTCGTAATTTACTGCCCATTGAACACGCAACGATTTGCAAATTGCGGTTGAAACCAACCGTGCATCTGCCAATCGTCGGGTTGACGCGATTGTGCTTGTTCCGCACAACCACGCTGACACCCATATCGTGCCTGATTAATTTTTAACTCGAAGGGGTGTCGCGCATGACCCGCATTAACACGAACGTTAGCTCTTTAGTTGCTCAACAGAATTTGGCTAAATCGAATACCGCGTTGCAAACCGCTTTGACCCGCTTAAGCACGGGTTTGCGAATTAACACTGGCGCTGATGATCCTTCAGGCCTGATCGCCAGCCAATCGCTTGGCAGCGACATCACGGACGTGAATGCGGCCATTAGCAACAGCCAGCAAGCCAATGAGCTGATTGCCACCGCCGACAGCGCCTTGAGTCAGGTGAGCTCGCTGTTGAACGATATTAGCGGCCTGGTGGCCCAATCGGCCAACTCGGGCGCCCTCAGCTCCGATCAAATCTCGGCCAACCAGCAGCAAATTGATGCGTCGCTGGATGCCATCGACCGCATTGCGGAAACCACCTCCTTTGGCGGCCGCAACTTGCTGGATGGCAGCTTAGGCTTCATCACGACCAGCCCAGGCAATGTCGTGACCAACGCTTCCGGCAGCTTCGGCAGCGTCGCCGATGCCAAGGCCAGCGGCACCGTGGCCAGCTTGTTGACCATTTCCGCCACCGCCGCCGGTTCCGACTTCAACGGCGACGTGGTCGTCGTCAGCGGTGCTACAGACAACGCGTCATATACCTCTGGCACGTTGACGATTACCCGCAGCGCCACTGCGACAGCTTCCGACATCGCCACGCTGATCAATGGCACCGGCTCCTTCAGCGCCGTGGCCTCCAGTGCTGGCACAGTTGCCGAGGCAACGTACACCGGCGCACTCGCGGGTGGATCCAACTCTAATCACATTACCCTATCCGCTGCATCGGGCGGCCCGAGCTTCAACGATGTGAACGTGTCGCTGAATATTGTCAGCAATGGGGCTACCGCTGCCACTTATTCGTCAGGCACGCTGACGATTACCGCCAGTGCCGGCGCCAGCGCGGCCGACATTGCCAGCGCAATTACCGCTCAGGGCGATTTCACCGCCACCGCGGCCAACGCTTCTGGCGCCTATGCGGCCAGCGATTCGTTCTCTGATGTCACCACCGGCGGCCTCAGCGAATCGAATTTGAGCAACTTGCAAATTTCGCAAGCCAATTTCGGCACCGCCAGCTCGCTGGGAGTGCAGATCGACATCGTCAGCCAGGCCACCAAGGCCCAGTTGACTTACTCCGGCGGAGCGCTGAGCAGCGACGTGGTGTTGCAAATCGGCGGTGAGAACGGCTACCAAGCCCTGAGCTTCGGCAGCGGCGCCACCGTCAGCCAAATTCAAACCGCCATTAACCAGGTTTCCGACGCCACGGGCGTAAGCGCCAGCGTTAACTCGGGCAACTTGGTGCTAACCTCCACCGCTTACGGCTCCAACGCGTTTGTCAGCGCCAAGGCCATTAGCGGCACCTTCAACACCAGCGATGCCAACGGCCGTGCCACGGGCACCGACGTTGATGCAAATATCAACGGCGTGAAGGCCACCAGCGATGGCTTGAACGTTTCGCTCAATAACCCGACGTTGAACCTGAGCTTTGCGGTTGACTCGCACTTGCAGGACGGCGATACGCTGAACTTTTCGATCACCGGCGGCGGTGCGAACTTCCAGCTTGGCCCGAATGTGGTCAGCAATCAGCAAGCCCGCTTGGGAATTCGCGACATCAGCAGTGCGACGCTCAACGGAGCCAGCGGCTCGTTGTTCGAACTTCGCAGCGGCGGAGACAAGGACCTGACCACCGACGTGAACGGCGGTGCCAGCATCGTGAACGACGTGATCAACGCCGTCACCACCCTCCGCGGTCAATTGGGCGCGTTCCAGAGCACGACGCTGGATACGAACATCAACACGCTCAACGACACGCTGTCGAACTTGACCGATGCCCAAAGCTCGATTCAAGACGCCGACTTCGCCGTCGAAAGCGCCAACCTGACCCGGGCACAAATCCTGGTGCAGGCTGGTACGACGGTGCTGTCGATTGCCAACCAGAACCCGCAAAACGTGTTGTCCCTGCTCAAGAACGCCTAGTCTGACGCAGGTTGACCGTTGAAATTTACACGCCGGTCCGCTCTTCATTGGAAGGGCGGACCGGTTTTTCTTTGGCCGTTCCGCAAGAGAGATGTCATAACAAGTAAATTTTTTGCGAAGTAGCGGATTTTCGGTGGTCGATAACGAAAGTGGGGCAGTGCAGCCCGATGGCTGAATTTTCGTGCTCATAAATTGGTCACTCACCAGGCGGCAGATTCCTTATGCCTCCGTCGCACGATGCGCTGGTGCAGGCTCTCGCGGCCCAGGATTTCGCCGCTGCGGCAACATGCGCTCGGGAATTGCTGGCCCACCATCCGCAGCATGCCCCCACCTGGCAAGCGCTGGGCATCGCGCAGCTTCGCCAGCACCTTCCGGCGGAGGCCGCCGATTCGCTGGAGCGGGCAATTTCACTGGGCACCGATGGAGCCAGCCTCCGCTTGGAGTTGGCCTGTGCGCTGGAACAAACGGATCGTTGGGAGGAGGCCGTCGCTCAATTGCGGCGTGCGCTCTCGCTCGATCCGCAATTGACTGAAGCCCGAATCAATCTCGCGGCACTGCTGGAAAAATTGGATCGTCCCGAGGAAGCTCTGGCCTGTGGCCAACAAGGCATCGCCGCGAATCCTGGGCACGCAGTGGCGCATTACAATTTGGGCAGCATCCTGCAATCGTTGGGAAAGCTCGACGAAGCTATTGCCGCCTATTCTAAGGCCATCGAGTTAGACGGCCAATTTGCGGTGGCCTACACCAATCGCGGTTGTTGCCGGCTGCTGCAAAGCAATAACACGGTCGGCTGGCCCGATTACGAGTGGCGTTTGCACACGCCACAAGTTCGCGTGGCCGCCTATGCTCAACCACGCTGGAATGGCCAATCGCTCCTTGGAAAAACGCTGCTCGTGCACGGAGAGCAAGGAGTCGGCGACGAAATTCTTTTCGCTTCCTGCTTGCCGGAGGTCGTTACACGTGTAGAAAAATGCGTGTTGGTTTGCGACCCGCGCTTGGCCAAGTTCATGGCGCGGTCATTCCCGGCAATCACCGTTGTGGGCCACCCGCGGCAAGCCGGCGGTCCCCTGCCGCCGCTGCCGGTTCCGATTGATTTCCAAATTCCTATCGGCAGCCTGCCGATGCATTTGCGGACCGACGCAAACAGCTATCCCACGCGAAAACGTTTTCTGTTAGCCGATCCACAAAAAAAACAGCAATGGCGAAAACGGCTGGAAGCACTGGGGCCGGGGCTGAAGGTGGGTATCTCCTGGCGCGGCGGCGGCACGTGGGAAGAACGCCGAAAACGTACGACAACGCTCGATCAATGGAAACCCTTGTTCGCCGTAAGCGGAGTGCACTTTATCAATTTGCAGCATGGCGCATCTAAGGCAGAATTGAGTGCACTGCAAGCGCTCGCCACAAATCATCACAATTTGTCCAACACTAGGCCAACAATTCATCACTTCGAAGAAGCCGATCCGCTCGGCAATTTGGACGAGTTTGCGGCCAAAGTTGCCGCACTCGACCTAGTGATTTCTGTCGGGAACACCACCGTCCATGTGGCGGGAGCGCTGGGAGTCCCCACGTGGTGCCTCCTTCCCCAGGTGCCGCAATGGCGATGGGAACAAGAGGGTGAAACGTGCCGGTGGTATTCCAGCGTGCAGTTGCTGCGTCAATTTCAGCGCGGCGATTGGGACGCATTATTGTGCGAAGCCGCCCGCCGCCTACAAGAACTCCTGGGCAACAACCATCTCGGCGAGCGGATAAAAGCCACGAACATCACTGCTCGCCGGCCGCTACCGCTCAATTCCAACGACAACATCCCTCCGAAGCCGGCCACCGCGGCAGGCATCATTCCAGCCAGCCCAAAAACGCCGCCGACGCCGGCCCCGCCACAACCAGCCGATCCCTCGATCTGCTTAGCGGAAGCAACGCGGCTGTTCAATGAAAATCGTTTCGAACAAGCTGGTCATCTCGCGGAACCAATTCTCGCTGCTGACGCCGGCAACATTGTGGCCCTGCGCATTTGCGGCGTGGCCGCACGCAAAGCGCAACAATCGGAACACTCGTTGGAGCTTTTGCTGCGCGCCATCAAGTTGGCGCCCAAGCATCCCGTGCTTCAGTTTGAACTGGGATTAACCTATTTCGAACTCGAGCGGCACCGCGAAGCTTATAATTGCTATTTGAAAGCGGCCGAGTTGAATCCCTCATTCCAACCGGCCACTGTCAATCTCAGCGCCCTTTTGGAACAGCAGGAACGCTACGAAGAGGCCATGGTTTGGGCCCGCAAGGCAGCTCAGCTCAAGCCCGATTGCCCGCTGGCACATTACAACCTGGCCAATCAGCTCCGCGAATGCGGCCACGTGCGTCGGGCCGTGGAGCACTATCAAACCGCCATCCGTCTGCAGCCCGCTTACACCCGTGCCAAGTGGAACCTGGCCATTTGCCATGTGCTACTGGGACAATTTGCCGAGGCCTGGCCTCTGCACGAAATTCGCGACGAGGCGGAAGAAGTCAAGTTGGATAAATACACTCAGCCGCGTTGGGATGGCTCCTCGCTGGCCGGTAAATCAATCGTGGTACACGCGGAGCAAGGCATTGGCGACGAAGTTTTATTCGCCTCGTGCTTTCCCGATGTCATTGCCCAAGCGGCAAAAACCGTTTTGGTCTGCGAGCCGCGACTGGTAAAACTGTTCGCCCGCTCCTTTCCGCAGGCGACGGTTTACGGCTGGGCACGGCGTAAAGATTGGTCCCCGATGCCGCTTTCCGAGCCGGTCGATTTTCAAATCCCCGCCGGCAGTTTGCCGCTTCACTTCCGCCGCGCTGCAGAGAATTTTCCCCAGCGAGATCATTTTCTCGCCGCCAATGCAAAATCGATCGGCGTTTGGCGGCGGCGCTTTTCCGAGCTCGGACCAGGATTGAAAATTGGCATTTCTTGGCGCGCCGGCGGAAAAGCCAACGAAGGCCGCAAGCGCACCATTACCTTGGCCGATTGGCGCGAGATTCTGCAAGCGCCCGGCGTGCAGTTCATCAATCTTCAATATGGCGACGTGAACGAAGACATCGCCCAGGCGGAGCGCGACCTAGGTATTCACATTCACGATTGGGAACAAGGCGACCCGCTGGTCGATATGGATGCCTATGCCGCCAAAATCGCCGCGCTCGACCTGGTTATTTCCGTCGGCAACGCGACGGTGCATTTGGCGGGCGCTTTAGGCACTGCGGCTTGGACGCTGCTTCCGCGAGTTCCTTCGTGGCGCTGGCTGGTTACCGGCGATGTCAGCCCGTGGTATGCCAGCGTGCGGTTGTTCCGTCAACCGCGGCGATCGCAGTGGGAGCCGGTGTTGCAACAAGTGGCCGCGCGTCTGCAGGAAGTCGCCAATGTTTCCGCTGCCGGCAATTCGCCAATGGCCGTCGCCGAGCGAATTCGCTCCGTATTGCCACAAAACGAACCTCCCGAGCAATGCCCACTCCAACCGCCCAACAAACCCGGAAAAGCCTGGCTAGACGCCAACCAGTTGAACTGCCGCCAACCATTGCAAGTGATTGAAGCGCTACTGGAACAGGCAGAGCGCGCCTACCAACACCGCGAATTCTCCGCAGCCGAAAAACTGTATCGCGAAATCCTGCAAATTACTCCGCGGCACATGCCCGCTCACGCCCGTTTGGGGATGATTGCCCAGGAAACGGGCTGCTTCGACGCGGCGGTGCGTTGTTTCCGCCGCGCGCTGAACATTGTCGAGCCGCATGCCGTCAATCATACCCATCTGGCGGCCGCACTCACCGATGCCGGCCGTTTTGCCGAAGCGCTGCAACATGCTCGTCGAGCTTTGGAACTTGATCCGCAATTGCCGCTGGCCCGGCGCGAATTAGGCCGGGCTTTGAATCGAGCGGGAAATCATGCTGCCGCCATCGACATATTGCGAAAATCACTGCGCACGCTCCCCGACGATGTCTCGACAATGATCGCGCTGGGCCAAAGCCTTTCGGCTGCCGGCCAGCTCGACGAAGCGCAAGAATTACTGCGCCAAGCGATTCAGCGCAGCCCCGCGGCGCCTCCGCTGCGCGTCGCGTTAGGCCGCCTGCTGATCGAGGATCAATGTGTAAAGGCGGCCGAAGAATGCTTCCGCACAGCAATTGAATTGCAACCAACGGATGGCGAAGCCCATTACGAGCTGGCGCGCCTGCTAGCCGCGCAAGGCCAAACCGAATCTGCCATTGCCGCCGCTCGCCAATCGCTGAAACACGCTCCGCAGTTTGTGCCCGCGATGCTCCATTTGGGCACGCTCTTGCAAAAGCAGGGATCGCACGATGAAGCAGAATCCCTCTATCGCCGCGCCGTCCAGCAACATCCGGAAAACTTTGAGCCGCATCACGCCCTGGCGGCTGTCTTAGTCCAACTGGAACGCTTTGAGGAGGCCCGCACTCATTTCGATTCCGCACTGCGCTTGCGGCCAGACGATGCTGCCATTCATGCCGAACGGGCCTGCCTGCTGTTGCAAACCGAACATTTTTCGGAAGGTTGGGACGAACACGAGTGGCGTTTGCCTAGCGGCCGCACAACGCGCTTTGGCGCACAATTGAAGCAACCGCAATGGGATGGCTCGGCGCTTGCCACGCAAACAATTTTACTGCATGGCGAACAGCACCTGGACGACGAAATCATGTTCGCCACTTGCTATCCCGATGTGCTGCGGCAGGCCCGTGGCTGTGCCCTCGTTTGCGATGCCCGGCTGGAGCGATTATTCCGCCGTTCGTTTCCGCAAGCAACCGTATTTGGCGTGCCCCAGGGGAGCGAGCATCAATGGCGTTTGCCAAGTGGCGTATCCATCGACGTGCATTGCCCGGCCGGCACGCTGCCCAAGCATTTACGTCGCTCCGCGGATACCTTCCCTCGGCAGGATCAATTGCTAACCGCCGATCCAGAGCGAATCGCAGCCTGGCGCCAGCGCTGGGAGAAGCTCGGCTCGGGCTTGAAAATCGGCATTTCGTGGCGCGCCAGCGAAGGCCGCAACCCCAGCGCCAGTATTCCGCTGGCCGCTTGGCAGCCGTTACTGAGCGCGCCGGGAGCGCATTGGATCAATTTGCAAGCGGGAAGCTATCGACAAGAGCTAGCGCAAGTCGCCGCCGAGCAAAGCATTACCATTCACGACGATCCGGCAGCCGATCGCCAATACGATCTCGATAATCTGGCGGCCACAATTGCCTCGCTCGATGCCGTCATCACGGTGGATAACACCACAGCCCATTTGGCCGGCGCCTTGGGTGTGCGCACCTGCGTTGTGCTGCCACAGCCCGTCGACTGGCGCTGGCTCACCCAGCGTGACGATAGCGCGTGGTATCAGAGCGTCCGGTTATTCCGACAAAACCGGTTACAACCGTTGGGCGAACTTTTCCGTCAGTTGCGCGAGGAACTTCTCAAGCGACGGCTGCGGCTGGACGAATTGTCGAAGAGAGGCCCTTCCCACGGTCCCCATTGGTCCCGAGTGCACGCTCACGGCAATACCCCTCAACTGCCCAGCGGATAACGTAGATTGGTTTGTCGGCCACGCTTGGATGATCCCGCCGTTTACTGCCCTCCGCCTTTTATTGCCCGCCCCGCTTCCCTCCGCTGCCCCCTCCGCTCCATTCCTTTTCCTCCGGCTACTGCCTGCCACTAACTGCCTTCCGCTTCTGCCGCTAGGCGAATCACTTCTATGGGCACCATTACCGCCGGAATTGGACTTGTCAGCGGAATCAACTACGCACAGTTGGTGAGCGAGCTGGTAAAGGCTTCTTCCGGTCCAGTAAATCAACAGACCACGCTCGATCAGACGTACACGCAGCAGCAAACCGCCATTGGTTCCTTGCAGGCCGCAATTTTAGGGCTGCAATCTGCCACGAACAATTTAGCCAGCCCGGGCTTGTACACCCAAAGCACGATCAACAGCAGCAACAGCTCCCTTCTTTCCGGCACAGCAACCGGTGCGGTCCAGCCGGGCACGTATCAGCTCACGCCGGTTCAAGTCGCTCAAAATCAACAACTCCAAAGCTCGAAATTCACCAGTCAAACGGCATCCCTCGGCGCTGGCACGCTCACCTTTAGCAGCGGCGGCTTCGTGAATCCCGGCGCTAGCTTAGATTTGCTCAACGGAGGCAATGGATTCACACGCGGCGAAATACAAATTACCAGTCGCAGCGGAGCCAGCGCCGTCGTCGATCTCCGCTCGGCCACCAACATTGATGACGTGCTCGATGCCATTAATAATGCCGGCATCGGCGTGCAAGCCAGCACCAGCAATAATCACATCGTGCTGACCGACACCACCGGTCAAACGGCCAGTAACTTGAAGGTCCAGGAAGTCGGCGGCGGAACAACCGCGGCTTCGCTCGGATTGGCCGGCATCAACACCAACACTGCTCAAGGCAGCGGCAACGATGTGCTGCAACTCTTCGGCGACATCCCACTCAGCCAGTTGAATGATGGCAACGGCCTCACGTTCAATAATTTCCTGCCCGACCTGCAAATCAACTTCCGCGACGGCACCAGCGCCACGGTTGATTTCAATGTCTTGAATTCCGGCACGACGCAGCAAACGCTCAACGACGTAATTAACACGATCAACAGCGCCGCCCCCGGAAAAATTCAAGCCGCCATCAGCCCCGACGGCAGCGGCATTACCCTGACCGATTTAACGACCGATGACGGCGGCACTTTTTCGGTAAGCGATTTGAACGGCTCCAGCGCCAAAGAAGATTTGGGGTTAACCACGGCCGCAGCGGGCGACACCCTCACCGGCCAAAAACTGCTGGGCGGACTGAAAACGGTCCTCCTGAAAGACCTGAACGGCGGCGCAGGGCTGGGCACGCTCGGTTCCATAACCACCACCGATCGCAACAATCAATCGGCACCCGTCGATCTTTCGTCCGCCCAAACGCTGGACGATGTGATCAATGACATCAATGATGCCGGCATCGGTGTTCAAGCCCAGGTGAATGACGCCGGCAACGGCATTGAAGTGGTCGACACCACGGGCGACACCGCCAGCAATTTGATTATTGCCAATGCCGACGCCACCAACAGCGCCGACAAACTGGGGCTGACCGTGAATTCGGCGGCAACCAGTAAATCGAGCGGCAACCTCCATCTGCAAACCGTCAGCGAAAGCACGCTGCTTTCCAGCCTCAATGGCGGCGATGGCGTGGGGGCAGGCTCGTTCAAAATAACCGACACCACCGGCGAAAGCGGGACGCTGACTGTGGGCAGCAAAATCAACACCGTCGGCGATTTGCTGCAAGCCATCAATGCGTTGGGATTGAACATCGACGCCCATCTCAACGCTGCCGGCGACGGCATCGCACTGGACGACACCGCTCACGGGCCAAACACGCTATCGGTAACTAGCACCAGCGGAACCACCGCTCAGGACTTGCACCTGCTGGGCGGCGAACAATCCGTGACCATTGGCGGCCAACCGACCCAGGAAATTAACGGCTCGCAAACGCTGACCATCACGTTGGGCGCGACCGACACTCTGCAAGACCTGGCCAACGACATCAACAATTCCGGCTATGGGTTACAGGCCACGATACTCAACAACGGCTCTTCAGTTCGGCCGTATCAATTGTCGCTTTTCAACAGCCGAAACGGCCAAGCAGGCGAAGCGCTGATCGACACCTCGGGCGTGAATTTTTCGTTCCAGCAAACCGTGGCGGGCCAAGACGCCAAGGTCGTGCTTGGTTCGTTGAATGCGCCCAGCAGCATTTTGGCTACCTCCGCCACCAATACGGTGAACAACTTGGTGCCGGGATTATCGATCAACGTGGGGGGCGTTTCGCAGACGCCCATCACTCTTTCCGTGGCGGCGAACAACAGCAATTTGGTTTCGGCGCTGCAATCGGTCGTTACCGCCTATAACACGGTGCACTCGCAAATTAAGCAGGATACGACCTTCAACATCACCACCAATACCGCCGCGGTTTTGCAAGCCGACAACAGCGTGTTGCAAGTCAACGACGAGCTGGCCAACTTGATTGCCGGGAGCATCTCCAGCACGGGCTCCATTCATTCGCTGGCCCAATTGGGAATTACCATCGGCCAAGACGGAACGGCAGCGTTCAATCAGTCCGTGTTCCAGGCGACCTACAATCAGGATCCGCAAGCGGTCCAGGATTTCCTGACCACGCCTACCACCGGCGTTTCCGATCAATTCAAGAATCTTACAAACTCTTTGGCTGGGGTGGGAACTTCCATTTTAGCGGAACGGTCCAGTACCCTGGCGCAAGACTTAACCGACGGCCAGCAGCGCATTACTTTGCTCAATTCGCGTTTGAACGCCCTGCAGCAAAGATTGACCGCCCAGTTCCAAGCCTCTGAACTGGCCATTGCCAAAATTCAATCGAACCTGTCGGCCATTCAGTCGATCCAGCCGTTCCAGTCGGTTAATACGTTTAACCAATCGTCATCAAGCAATAACAGCAACAGCCTACAGTCGACGCTTTCCAACATCACTGGGTAGCCGGCCAATCTGCACGATTGTCGCCGATCAAGCTTTCCATTGTCCTGTGCTAGCCACCATGAGTTCCACCAGTCGCGAAAAATATTTAGAGCAAGAAGTTCTTTCCGCCCCGCCACAAAAATTGCAACTCCTGCTGATCGAAGCAGCGATTCGCCAAATCACGAAGGCGCGGTTGTTGTGGTCACAACCGCAAACTGCGGCGGCTGGCCAAGCCATCGTTCGAGCGCAAGGAATGCTCACGCAAATGCTCGCCGGCTTGCATCCCGATCGCAGCCAACCGTTGGTGCGGCGCGTAGCGGCAGTATATTCCTTCGTGATTAAATCGCTGGCCAAGGCTTATCTTCAGCAAAATGAGGAAGCCTTAGCCGATGCCCTGCGAGTGCTGGAAATCGAACGCGAAACCTGGCGGCAAGTATGCCAAGAGCTTGGCAACCAAAAGCCCACCAGCATTGCTGCGCCGCACTTCGGCCATGTTCCTCAGGGCGTAATGCAAACCCCAACCGAACGGCTTTCGCTGGAAGCCTGATGCTGGCATCGACATGCCGCCGGTTGCGAGCGATTATTTTGCCTCAACTTCCTAATCGCTACGGTCCGATAATACTCGATGACGGGCGCGCATCGACTTCCTACGTTCCGTTCTACTGAACCAGGAATGCCGCCCACGGCCTGCCCGTGTCGGACATCCATTGGAATAGCGATAGGCTGGTGCCGCGATGTCGCAGAGTGTTTCAGCGCCGACTCGATCCGCTTCGTACAGCGTGTTAACAAATCGGCAGTCTGCGACGGCGGGAGCGTCCGCTTCCGCAAGCTGTTTCGATCCGGCCATTCTAGCCAGCGCCGCGGCGGGAAAACTGCCAGCTGACCAACAGCAAGCCGTCACGCAACATTTGGCCGCTTGTCCTGCCTGTCAAAAGTTGCGCAGCCAAATGTTGGAGCAACTGGCCGCCTGGTCAGGCCGGTTTTTATACAAGGGGCACTTGGTGTGGCCCAACGATTGGTCCTGGCTCGCTCCGTACGAGAAATATCTCGGTCCGGACGCAGCCGGCGGCCTGCCGAAAACGCGAATTATCGATCGCCGTTTTACTTTGATTCAACTCGCCCACGCGGTAAACCAACTCGGTGGCAGCACAGCGGAATGCGGCGTGCTGGGCGGCGTGGGCTCGGCCATGATTTGCAAAACGCTGGAGGGAACCTATCAAGCCACAGAGCGCCACTGGGGATTCGATTCCTTCGAAGGCTTGCCGCAGCCAGACAAAATCGACTTGAGCAGCCATTCCTGGCAGAAAAAAGGCTCGCTGGCAATTTCCCCGCAAGTTGCCCTGAACAACCTCGCCGATTTCGAGTTTTGCACCTTGGTGAAGGGCTGGATTCCCAACTGCTTCGAGCCGGCCCAGGCGCACCGCTTCCGCCTGGTGCACATCGATTTGGACTTGTATCAGCCGACTTTGGACAGCCTGCAATTTTTTTATCCGCGCACCAATGCCGGCGGCGTGTTTGTTTTGGACGACTACGGTCACCTCACCTGCCCCGGCGTGCGCCAGGCAGTGGACGAGTTTTTCGCGGACAAGCAGGAGCCTGTCATCGAAAGCGTCTGCGGCACGGCGTTTGTTTTCAAAGCCACAAGTACATCGCCCGACATTCATACATAGCCCGACTGTGCCAGTCGGGACCCAATTCATTCCGACAGTAAAGCAAAAGCTGAAATTATCAATCAGGGAGTAAACCATGTTTCGCATTTTCATCGGTTGGGATTCCCGTTTTCCCGAGCCAGCCGACGTACTGGCATATAGCCTCCGCAAGCACTCGTCTATTCCGCTCGATATCCGCTACCTTAAGCTGCCGGAACTGCGGCTGAACCGCACGCACGATCCGCTGGCAAGCACCGAGTTCACGTATTCTCGATTTTTGCCGCCGCACTTGTGCCACTACCAAGGCAACGCCTTGTTCTTAGATAACGACATGCTGTGCCTGGCCGACATCCGCGAAATTGCGGAGCTCGACATGACCGGCCTGGCCCTGCGCGTGGTCAAGCACGATTATCAGCCCATCGCCACCGTCAAAATGAATGGCGCCGTTCAAACCAACTACCCGCGCAAAAATTGGTCCAGCATGATGCTTATGAACTGCGCCAACCTTGCGCTGTGGAGCAAAGATGTTGTCGAAACGGCGACGGGCGCATATTTGCATCGCTTCCAAGACATTCCCGATACACAAATTGGCGAGATTCCAAAAACGTGGAACACGCTGGACACCATGGATGCCACTACGAAGCTCATCCATTGGACCAGCGGCGGACCGTGGTTCGAACAAACCCGCAATTGCCCACACGCCGATGTGTGGCTCCAAGCGCGCGATGAAATGCGTGCCGCTCCCAACGATCAAAACCGGCGCAGCGCGCGGGCGCGCCAATTTATTGCCGCCCCACTCAGCGTTTCCATGCCCAACGGGGTTTCGCCTGTGGCGCGCTAATTCATCCGGCTGGAATGCCAAACCACTACTCATTTACCCATCACACTTAACCGCGTCCTGCTTTCATGATCCGCCGCCAGTGCCGCAAACTGACCGAACCACTGGCCGAATTTCCCATTACTTTTGAGCCTCGGCCGCTGATCAACAAGCAATCGCAAGTGCTGGCCCTGGGAAGCTGCTTTGCGCTGCGCGTCAAAGAGTGGCTGTTGGCCAATGACTATCGGGTGCTGAACGAAGGCGATTTGCCCCCCACGGAATTTCGCGGACGCCGCGAGTTCGATCCGCGCATTTATTACAACACGTTTTGCATTCGATACGAGTTCGAGCGCGCGGCGGGCCTGTTCGTCCAAGCCGACGATGATATTTGGGAGCCGCATCAAAACGCGTTGCGGGTTTATCAAGACCCGTACCGCCGGATGCTGGCTGCTGAAGATCGCGATTTGCTGTGGCAGCGCATTGGCGCCGTCGACGAGCACATGCGCCAGCACATTCGCCAGGCCGATTGCGTCATCATTACGCTCGGGCTGACCGAAGTGTTTTTCCAGCAGCACAACGGCCATGCCATTTGTGCGGCGCCCGGTTATTGCGGAGGCGGCGGCATCGGCTGCGAATTTCGCTGCACCGAGTACCAGGAAAACTACGCCAACATGGAACAGGTGGTGCAACTTTTGAAGCAGTTAAATCCCCAGGCGCACCTCATTCTCACCGTCTCTCCGGTGCCGCTGGCGGCCACTTGGTCCGGCGTTGATCACGCCATCGCCAACACCGAAAGCAAATGCACGCTCCGTGCGGTGGCGGGGGCATTGCAGCGGAAATATGACCACGTGCATTACTTCCACAGCTTCGAATTGGTAATGCACGCCCAGCGGCACGAAGTGTTTTTAGAAGACGGCCGGCACGTGATGCCCAACTATGTGGCCGGCATCATGAGCGATTTCGAACGTGCTTTTGTGAAGCCGCAACCGGCCCACGTGGAAAGCAGCACGACACTACCGCCATCCGCCCCTGCCAAGCGGAAAGGCCCGCACTTCATCGATCTAAGTCAAACAGGGCCGCAAGCCCAATCGCTGGCTCAGCGCTAATTCGCTTTGAGCGACACCGTTCGTGTGCGCCCCTCGCCTTCAATTTCCAGCTTGTCTTCGCGCGCTAACCAACCCAGGCCTTGCATCACCACATCGCGGGAAACGTCGTCGAGCTCCTTCACCAATTTGGTAATGGTTTGCGGGCCTTTCACATCTAGTAAGTGCCAAACCCGGCCAGCGGCGGCACCAATTTCTGTCACGCACGATTCATGCATTGCAGTAGCCATAAAAAAGCCATCTCCTCAAAAAAATAATGAGTCAAAAAGCTCTCCTGCCGTGCGCCAACCTAGTTTGTTTGGTTAGCCTGTTTGTCCCACAGCGCGAAACTTTCTGACCTGCCGCATATTTAACGCCTGCACCGAACTTCGAGCGACTTCGCTGGAGTTCCTACAAGCAAATATTAAAACGATTATATCGCTTGAAAAGGCGCTCTCAAGTCGCACAATCACTTTGTAAATATACGTCAACGGCGCAAGCTGCAAACCTTTTTAGCGACGTAATCATCTCGTTTTCAAGCGAAAAAGCGCGAGCTTATTGTTGGCGGTTCGCACCTGGTTTGTAAAGCTTACAACTTTTTGCTCTTTGGAATGCACCCTGGGGAATTGCCAGCAGTGCAATAGAAATATGTCAGTCGGTAAAAACTGAATTTTCTCTCGATAAACACCGTGTTCTTGGACGATCGACCAGAATTCTTTCAAGTTTTTCTCATTCCACGACGCAGCGGCATGGCCTGTGCAATACCCTCGATCGCTCCTGTATGACCCAGTTGGTCCGACAACTTGCCCGCACAAGTTCTCGGGCCAAATCGAATTGACACCAGGAGCGTCGTGAATCTTAGGCACCGTCGCCGATATTGGCGACAACATATAAGCCCGAAATTGGGCGCGCCGCTTTTCACGTTCAAGGGCTCAGTCGGCGAAAGCGCACCGCCGGCCGGGCCCTTTTTTATTGGCCGATGGGCCGCTACGGAAGCTTAGAACTGTGGACACTTAGCACTTGCGGCCTCTCAGAACGCAATGGGTGGCCGGGGTCGAGGCCGCAGCGCCCTCGGAATCCAATGACGAATGACCAAGCACCAATGACCAATTCCGAGGCTGGGCAGCGAGATTTCATTGGTCATTGGGATTTCGCGCCGCTGGGGGCTCACTTCGTTCGACCCCAGTCAGCCGACGCCAAGTCGATTATCCCGGCCGCCACGATTTTTAATGCCGGTTATTTGCTGCTAGCAGACTGGCGGTCATCGCTCGAAAAATCGCGGAAACTTCCTCAAATTCGTGGTCCTCGGCCTGGCAGATGACTAAAAACATCGCCGAGCGATTACCCCCGGCCCGAATCCAGGCGGTGTTGGTTAAATCGAGGCAGTAGAAGTTCAAATTAAACCCAATCAGTTCGGTGGCCCCAATGGCTTCTCGCGCGGGCTCGCTGTCGAGCTCGTCATATTCTTTCTGCATGGCTACTAAGGCGGTGCGGGCTAATTCCGCAGGGTCTACCTCCGGCGGGTGCAGCATGACCGTCCAAAAGGCGCCCCCGGGACTATACACGCTAATTGTCTGGCGACCCGGCGAAACGTCGTCGGCTTCCAATTTCCAATTGTCCGGATATTGGAAGCGGATGCCAAGTTTGTCGAAAACTGCCGGCATGCAGGCACACGCCTTTCCCAGAATGAATTCCTGCAAAAACGCTAGCACTTCATCGTATCCTGCGATTCGCCGGCTGGGTAGCCGTTGAGGACCAAGCCCAAAAACGCTAACATCTGCGGCCCTTTTGGTATTCGCCTAATTTGATTTTGGGTGGCTGGGGTCGAACGAAGTGAGCCCCCAGCGGCTTGAATTCCGGGGGCTCGGCGGCCTCGACCCCGGCCACCCATCCGTATTAATTCAAATTAGGCGACGGCCCTTTTTGCGCGATTTATCTCTCCGCTGATTCCACGGTCGCGCCGCATCTAACCGCTGCGCGCAAGCCGGATGAAATTTCACCACCATCGTCCGCCGCAGCGCCGCCGCTGGCCGCCGGCCAATATCTTGTGCGCGCTTTTGTCCGCGGCGCTGGCCTGCACCAGCGGATGCCAAATGTTCCGGCCGCACGATCCCGTGGCCCAGCCGGTTGCCGAATCGCGACATCTTTCCGACCGCGGCATTAACGCCATGGATCGTGGCGATGTGGTCGCCGCCGAATCGCTTTTAAGCCAGGCCGTAAAAGCCTGTCCGACCGATGTCGAAGCGCGCCGCCAATATGCCGAAGCACTGTGGCGCGGCGGCTTGCGGTTGCAAGCCATGGAGCAATTGCAAAAAGCGCTGGCGCTGGCCCCCAACGATCCGCAACTTACCGTTCGCTTAGGCGAAATGAATTTAGCCATGAACAAGCCGGGCGAGGCGCGAAAAATGGCCGAACACGTGCTCGATTTAACTCCCAACGATGCCAGCGCTTGGGCCGTGCGCGCACGGGCGGAAGAAGCCGCCGGACAATACGAGCAAGCCCTGGCTGATTTTGACCGGGCCTTGGAATATTCCCACGACGATCGGCCCTTGCTGTTGGAAACTGCCGAGTTGTATCGGCAACTGAACCGGCCGCAGCGCGCGCTTTCCACGCTCACCAGCTTGTGCGAAACGTACGGCCCCAACGAAGAACCGCAAAACGTGCTGTACTTGAAAGGCCTCGCTTTGCAAGCGCTCAATCGGCACGACGAGGCAACCGATGCGTTCGCCCTGGCATTGGATCATGGCCCACCCACGCCGGAGTTGCTGTATCGACTGGGCGAAGCA
This sequence comes from Pirellulales bacterium, assembly GCA_035656635.1. Taxonomy (NCBI): domain Bacteria; kingdom Pseudomonadati; phylum Planctomycetota; class Planctomycetia; order Pirellulales; species Pirellulales bacterium. The sequence continues at coordinate 876 of DASRSD010000033.1, read as the reverse complement.
CAACTTACTGCCGGTCGGAATGACGACGCCGATCGTTCGCTGGCCCAAGCCCTGTCGATGGACCCCAACCACGCTCCCAGCCGGGCACTGCGGGAGCAACTGGAAGTGGCCTCTCGCCCCGCCACGACCGTATATCCCTAGGCAGTGCAGGGTGGCCGGGGACAAATGTAGGGCGCACGTGGTACGTAAACGCACGTAGGCGAGTCTCTCCGAGACTCGCACTCGCGTTTCGGAGAAACGCGGCCACGTGAAACGGCCACGTGAAGCACCACGTGAAACGGCCAAGCACCGACGCAGGGCCACGAATGCCGGGCGTTCAAGCCGGTACGTTACCCTGGGTTTTTCCGTATTATCCGCACAACCGGCATTATGTTCTTCCGGCGGTTTGCCAGGATTCGGCCGGCGACCTAAGTTTTGGTAGGTAAATGCGCCCACTCGTTGGGCAGGCGTGTCCAACCACAATTTGGACGTGAAATTCATTTTCGGAGCCGTAGCATGAACGTACTTGCCGAATCTTCTGTCTCAAAATTTGTCGACCGCCGCAATTCCGAGCCAGGAAGCGAGTCACCCTCGCGCGAACGCCGCCAGTTTACCAACAGCCATGAAGAGTTATCGCCCGAAGCGCGCGAATTGGCGCTGGCGGTCGATCACTACAAGTTGGCTCATCGCCGCCGCTTCATCACCTACGAAGAAATGCTCAGCGTGATGAAATCGTTGGGCTATCGGAAATAAGTGTCTAGTGCCGTCGTCGGTTAATTGTAGCGGTATCCACAGTATTGGAGGTAGTTGCGGCATTCGCTTTCGGTGAATAGATCGAGTACTTTGCCGCAGAGTTGCCAAAGTTTGTCGGTGGTTCGCTGGGCACCATCGCGGAGC
>DASRSD010000032.1 GCA_035656635.1 Pirellulales bacterium | reverse complement strand
CAATGCTCACGTAATCCCTGCACATCTCGCTATGCTGTCAACCGTTCTTCTCTTTAGAGCGGGAAAAGATTGGGTGTCTATACATTATCCATTGCAAAAGCTGGAGAATCGAAGTAGAAGCGAAATCCAAAAGGAAAAGTGTTGGTCGTGGTTTTGGTTAATCACTTTAACTATTTCTTTTCTTGGTTGTCTGCTCTGGGCAACCGCATTACCGCTGCCTCAAAGCTTGCAAGATGCCATGGCTCGACCTTATCAGCCCTCGTCGAGTGAACGGTCGGAATCGTCGCTCTCTCCGTTATCTTGGTCTGAAACTACCTATTCAGAGTCGATCCGCGGTTGATCGCATCGATCAACTGCCGCAGGCGGGCCAAACAGCGGCGTTGAAATTGGTTGAGAAAACAGCTCTGGAATTAAGCGGAGCGTTTGCGGCGAGTGGGTCGGCGGCGGGTGGGGCGATGTTTTTTGGCCTTGTCCAGAGCCTGCAAGTGCTTAATGTAGCCGCGCAGTCCGCCGTGTTTTTTGATCAGCATTTCGCTGACCCGATGTACTTCCTCAACAATGAGGTCTTTGATCATTTTGGTTTTCTCCGAATTATTTGGCTCAAAGCCACCTTCGGGATGCTTTCCGGTGAAACCATCGAGGGGACACGCAATTCCAATTTGTCGCACAGCGCAGCCAATCGCTGTTGTACAACTGGATTCGCCAAATGTGCGTAATTCCAGGTCAATAGATAGTCTATCTCAAACACGGTGGCGATTGCCATCTGAAGTGCGTCACGAGGTTTCGAAGCTGGGACAAGCTGTTTAGCTAGCAGGGTTTCGGCCAAGCTCGCAACACGTCCGTCGATCGGCAAGTAAGGCAACTTGCGAATCATTTTTAAGCAGTCCTGTTGGCGCGGGAAGTCTCCGGCGGCAAGTTCGTCTTCCGTGATCGACGAAGTGAACACTTTAAAATAGCGCCGCTCCTCGTCCCACCATTGTCGAGTGAGCAAACGCCGACTGCTTGCCAGGACATCCGCGGATTCGTGCCAATATGCCGAGATGATGGAAGTATCGAGATAGATCGTCGGCTTGCCGGGCATAATCAATTAGCCAGTGTGCCACGGTTCGAGGCGAGAATTTTGCCGGCGTTGATAGTGTCAATCAACTGCCGCAATCGCCCCAAGCTGCGGCGGTTGAAGTGGAACACCAGGCGCGGCAGGGAAATTAACGCCGGTTCGTCGCGCTCTTCTTTTTGTGGGCCGTCCAGCGTAAAGCCGCCGTCGACTAAAATATCGCGGAAGCGGGCGTTGATGTCGGCCAGCAGTTGTTCGCCAATCGGCGTTTGCAGGCGGAACACGAGCTTGTTCTTCACATAGCGCATGCTGTGATAGACGCGGAAGAACTGTTGGATTTCGCCAACGGCGGTTTCGACCGAATCGGTCCATCGATACAATGACGAATCTTCCGACGAGACCATGCCGTCGGCCAGCAAGCGGTTGGTGAAGAATTCCAGCAGCGGCTGCCAGAATTTTCCGCCCGGCTCGTCGACGAACACCACCGGCACCATGTCTCGCTTGCCGGTTTGCAAAAGCGTGAGCACTTCCAGCCCTTCATCCAGCGTGCCGAAGCCGCCGGGGAACAAGGCCACGGCATCACACTCTTTCACGAACATCAGCTTGCGCGTGAAAAAGTATTTCATGTGCACCAGCTTGGGATCGCCGGCGATGATGGGATTGGACGATTGCTCGAAGGGGAGCATGATGTTCAGCCCCATCGAGTTTTCGCGGCCGGCGCCGACATGCCCGGCTTCCATAATGCCGCTGGCCGCGCCGGTGACCACCAGCCAGCCAATTTCCGCCATCGCCCGACCGAATTTGACGGCCTGTTGATATGTGGGTTTATCGGGCCGGGTGCGGGCGGAGCCGAATACCGTGACTTTGCGATGCGAGCGATACGGCGAAAACACCTTGAAGGCGTAGCGCAGCTCGCGCATGGTGCGGCTGAGAATTTTCAGATCGCCACGGCTGGGCTGGTCGGCGGCGAGCTTGTCGGCCGATTCTTTAATTTGCTCGATGAGGTCGGCAATCCGCTGGCGATCGAGACTTTTTAATTGGTCTGTGGCGACCGCGGGGGTGAGGCCGGCTGAAATGGCGACGTTGTCGGTGGCGGCGGCGATGAGGGCCGTGGCCAGCTCTTGCGAGGCGACTTTGACCGCTTCCGGGCTGACTGGGTTGACATTGGCCGGGCCAGCATTCGATGCAGCCGGAACCGCGCCGTTTGGAGAGGCGTTGCCTGTGGCAGATTGCGGCGAGCCGGCGGTGGGAGCTTGCGGCGAGTTCGATTTAGACGGGGGCGCAGGTGCGGACGGATTCTTTCGCTCTTCCATGTAGCTGACTCTTCCACAATATGGCATTACGCATGTGTATTGATGCCCTATTATAACGAGGGACGGCACACGCCAGATAGATCTAATGCCGCGGATGAATGATGGCCGGAACGCCGTTGTTGGAACGGAGCGTGACCGAGGGCCAGGGGCGAACTTTTTCCGGCTCGATCAGCTCGAAGCGGAAGCGCGGGGCGATGGCCGCCACAACCAGCACCATTTCCAGCATCGCAAATGTGTTGCCAATGCAAATGCGCGGACCACCGCCGAAGGGAAAGTAGGCGTAGGGCGGGCGAGTTGATGGGGTGATGGGGAGAGAGGGTGATGGGGTGATGGGGAGAGAGGGTGATGGGACTTCGGATAGCCAGCGCTCGGGGAGAAAACTCTCGGGTTGATCGAACCAGCGCGGGTCGCGATGCATCACCCATTGGCTCATCAGCACCGCGCTGCCGACGGGCAAATCGTAGCCGCCAATCGTAACCGGCGACAGCACGCGGCGACTGAAGGCGAAGGCCGGCGGGAATAATCGCATGGCTTCTTTTAGCACGGCCTCGGTGTAGGTGAGCTTCGGCACATCGGTCAGCTCCGGCCAGCGATCACCCACCACGCTGGAAATTTCGGCCAGCAGGCGTCGTTCGACATCAGGATTGAGCGCGAGCAAATACCACGTCCATACCAAAGCGTTGGCGGTGGTTTCGTGGCCGGCCAGAAATAGCGTCATCACTTCGTCGCGCAGTTGGCGGTCGGTCATGCCGGTGTGATCGACTTCGTCGCGCGCGCCGATGAGCTTGGAAAGCAAATCGCCCCGGTCGCCGCCGCTTTCGCGCCGCTGGCGGATGATGCGATTGACCACTTCGTTCAACTGCCGCACATTGCGCTTGGCCCGGCGGTTGCGCGGCGTGGGGACCCAAATCGGAGGATTCCAGGCGCTTTCGAAGCGATGGCTGAAATCGCGCATGGCGCTTTCCAGCGGCGGGCCGACCTGGTTGCTGACATCGCCCAGGTCCAGATCCATGAGCGCCTGGCCGACAATCGCCAGGGTGAGCCGCGACATTTCTTGGTGCAGCGTGGTTTGTCGGCCATCGTTCCATTCGTTCAATAGCCGCTGCGTGTGGCTGACGATGGCACCAGCATAGTTGTTCACGCTGTTTTTGTTGAAGGCCGGCTGCATGAGCCGCCGTTGCCGCAGCCAGAATTCGCCTTCGCTGTTCAAGAGGCCGTTGCCCAGCATGGGCCGCAGCAGTTCGAACACGTAGCTTTTGCCGAATTTTTTGTTCTCGGTAACGAGCACTTGCTCGACGAAATCGGGATGGAAAGCCAAGTTCACCCGTCGCGGACCCAAGCGCACGGCCACAAAATCGCCATGCTCGCGGGCACAGCGCGTGAAAAAGCCAAGCATGTCGCGGCGGAAGTCGGGCAAATTTCCCAGTGGCCAGCGTCCGGGGGGACTGGGCGGCAGACGGTGTGCAGGCATGAGCGGGCGGGTCCTAGGGTGCAAAGCGTGATGCAAGCTTAACTGGAAGGCGTGGCGAAAAACAGTCGCAGGCAGCGGCTTGTGACGCCGAACCAACAGCATTTTCAAAATGGATGCTTAGGTGCGTGGTCGGCGTCAGAAGCGGCTGCCGGCGAACCGACGGGGTGAATTTTATTCCCGGCGTGTGGGGCTTTGTGCCTCTACCCTGCCTAGCGCAAAAAAAAGCCCCGCGTTACAGCGGGGCCTTGAAATTTCAAATTATTTCGACGGGCGGATTCACGGAGTGGCTGCGCGCCGGCCCTGAGGCAATGGAAGTCGCTTCCAACGCTGGACGGCCCGGGCATCAGGCCGAGGGACGAATGTGATGCTGGTAGGCCAAAATCACTTCGTACAGATCGGCCGAAATGGTGATTTCGTCGTTGGCGAAATCTTTGAGCCAGGTGCGTCGGCTGTTCACAGCATCGGCCAGCAAGGGCAACACTTCGCCCAAGGAAACCGTGACCGTTTGCGAGGCCGCCTGATGCGTACCGGCGGTGGTGGTTTCCGATTCCGGACCGTAATAAACTTTGAAGCGTCGCGCTGCTGTAGCCATGGCGTCATCCTTGACGGGGGTGTATTTTGCTTGGCTAACCGTGGCACGCCGCCGCGATTCGCCGCCGGGCCAGCCAAACCAGCTAGCACCGCTTTGCCCACCCTGCTTCAATCTGTTTATCGGTTGTGGACGGGCGCAGAATTTGACGAATTTGGCCGCCGGTGACGATTTTTTTCGCCGCGCGTGCTAGCACGGTTTTTCCCAAGCGGTAGATTGGCAAATACACGGCCCCTGCGGTAGGTACCTCCGCTCCGCAGACTCCGCGTCGCGGCTAAACGACCGCCTTATACTCGATCGACACCACCATTTTCAATCTTATCGTCATGCCAAATCTCGATTCCGCGTACGAGCAACTTACCAGCCACACGCGCGAAACGGCGCTGTTTCAATCCATCGAATCGCTGTTGGGGTGGGACGAACGCACGCACATGCCGCTGGCGGCGGGCGAATATCGGGCCGACCAAATGACGCTGCTGGCCGGCTTGTTGCATCGCCGCCGCACCGATCCGCGGCTAGGCCAGTGGCTGACCGAATTGGCCGAACAGCCTGCCGATTCGCACAGCGATCGGGGCGCTACGGTCCGGGAACTCAAGCGGCAATACGATCGCCGCGTAAAGTTGCCGCAAGCGCTGGTCGAGGAGCTGGCGCGAACTTCGGTCTTGGGCCAACAGGCGTGGTTTACGGCTCGAGCGAACGACGATTTTAAATCGTTCCTGCCGCTATTGGAAAAAATGTTTCAATTGAAGCGCGAAGCAGCCGAAGCGCTGGGCTACGAAGAAAACCGCTACGACGCCCTGTTGGACGATTACGAGCCCCGCGGCCGCACTTCGCAAATTTCGCAGGTGCTGGCGGGCTTGCGCGAACAATTGGTGCCGCTGGTGGCGGCCATTGGCGCCAGCAGCCGAAAGCCGAACGTCGAAATTGTAACCCGCCAATATGCCCTGGCCGAGCAAGAACAGTTCGCCAAGCACGTGGCTGCCGAGTGCGGGTTCGATTTTCAACGCGGACGGCTGGATGTCACGGCCCATCCGTTTTGTACCAACAACGGTCCACACGATACCCGCATTACCACGCGGTACAACGAGCATCATTTTCCCGGCGCGTTTTTCGGCGTGCTGCACGAGGCCGGGCACGGCATTTACGACCAGGGGCTGCGCACCGAGTGGTACGGCCTGCCGCCGGGCGAAGCGGTGTCGCTGGGTATTCACGAATCGCAATCGCGAATGTGGGAAAACTTTGTCGGGCGGAGCAAGCCGTTCTGGAAGCATTTTTACGGCGAAGCGCAGCGGCGGTTTTCGCCAGCGCTGGGAGGAGTTTCGCTCGACAATTTTTATGCGGCCATCAACGACGTGCGGCCCTCGCTCATTCGCACGGAATCCGACGAGGCCACGTACAATTTGCACGTGTTAATTCGCTTTGAGCTGGAGCAGGCGCTGGTGGCCGACGATTTGAAGTGCGCCGATCTGCCGGCCGCCTGGAACGAAAAGTATCACCATTACCTCGGCATTACGCCGCCCAACGATGCCCAGGGCGTGCTGCAAGATATTCACTGGAGCGCTGGGCTAGTCGGTTATTTCCCCACGTATGCGCTGGGAAATTTATATGCCGCGCAATTTTTCGAGCAGGCCGATCAGGACCTGGGTGGCCTGCACCGGCAATTCGAGCGCGGGGAATTTGAGCCGCTGAAAAAATGGCTCCGCGAGCACATTCACCGGGCCGGCCAATGTTACACGGCCGACGAATTGGTCCAGCGCATCACGGGCAAGCCGTTGTCGCACGCGCCCCTCATGGCATATCTGAAAGGCAAATTCGGCCCGTTGTACGGCCTGAAGTGATCGCGGAAAACGATGCTGTGTTGGGCCCGTTCAGGAAGTAAACTAACGGTAGGGGTGAAACCTCCGCCACCAACCACTGCAGCGAGAACGGTTCTGACATGCCCAATTCCGCCACATGTCCGAAATGCTGCCGGATGGTTTCGCTGCCTGCCGGGGATCAATCGTCCGCGACAGACGTGTGGGTGCGCTGTCCGCTGTGCCAGAGCGAATTTACTTTGCAGGAAGCGCTGAATTTTGTACCGCCGGCGCTGGAAATAATTGCTTCGCCCCGGTCCGAGGAAGAAGCGCATGTGGCCTTGGCCGATGCCGAGGCAGGCTTGGGCGATCCGGATGAAGGTGCTGTGGGCATTGGCCTGAGTGGAACGCGGCGCTTGCCGATGAGCAAGCTGGCGCGGCCCAAGTCAGATCAGTCCATTCCCGATTTGCTCATCAATCCGGAGCGAGAAACGGTTGTTGCGCCGCAACAAACCTTTTCGGCCGATGTAACATTCGCGCCGACGGTGGCTTCGCAAATTACGGCGGACGAAAACACCCCGGGAGACGATTTGCAATTGAGTCCCGAAATGCCCGCTGCCCGGCCAACCCCCATGCCCACGCGCGCCGTGCCGATGTCCAACGTTGCCGCTAGCGGCGCGGCGGCGAACGAGCCCTGGAACGCGCCGCCGGAGGGGAATGCGCCGATGTTCTTTCCGCCGCTGCCCCCCAAGCGAACGCGCGGGTTTCGCCGCGCCAAGCGCCGCAATCCTGTTGTTGAGCTGGCGCTGATTGTGGTCGGCGGCATCGCTGGCTGCGCCATTGCCTTCGGCGTGCTATTGTGGGGCTTCAAAGTCGATCCGTTCGATTTAGCGAAATATTTGCCCCAATCGATGGTGCCCGAGCCGTTGAGATCGGCTTCGTCCGCGGATGCAACCAATCCGCCTAGCAGCAGTGACACGGTGCGCGGCAACGGCATTGTGATTACTCGAAATCGGCCCGCGTCGGTTTCCGGTCCCACGGCCACGGAAAGCAACATGTCCAACGGAACGCCTGGATCGGCAATCACCAGTTCGACGCCAGTTCCCGGGCCAGGGTCGTCGGTACCTTCACCGAGCTCGGTAACAGGGCCCGTCTCGAACAACGAAACATCTCCATTCACACCGGTGACTCCTGAAGCGCAAACGCATCCTGCGCTGCCGCCCTTGCCGCAGCCGACAACGCCTGCCCCCACGGAACCGGACGGCCCAAAAAGCGACAGCATCTATTCTTTGGATGATGTTTCGAAAGCGTTTACCGCAGCCACGCAAGCGGATGCCGCGTTTCAGTCGGCGCGGGCCAATAACGGAAATGCCAAAGATTCGCCAGCGGTAGCCGAGCTGCGGAAGCAAAATTACATTGCACTGGCCAAGCTGGCCGAAACCGTGACGCTGCTGCGCAACCAGAACGACGATCGGCAAATTGCTCGCTCCACGGCCGCTGCTTTTGTGTTGCACGCAGTGGACGATCGCGCCAAATTGGAAGACCTGGGCACGCTGGCCGGGCACTGGCTCAGCATTCCCAATCGTGCCAGCCGCGGAATTGTGCTGGCCGGCGCCGTGCAGAGCGTGGATCCGCTGGGCAAACAATTTTGTACCACCATCAAAGTCTTGGGCCACGACCTGGATGTTTCCGTCATCAGTGCCGAGAAGCCCGAGATTTCCCCCCACGATATGGCCGTGGTTCTGGGGGTGATCGTTCCCAATCCGCAGCAAAATCTGCCCCAGTACGCCGGCAAGGATGACCAAGTGGTATGGGGTGCGGTGGTTGAGAAGCCGATGCCGGCGGCAAACCCATAGAGTTTCAAGCTCGGGCTTGGGTAAAGCCAAATGGGGAATGGGGAATGCCAGCACCATGGCTGAATGGGCCCATTTTCTGCCCGCAACTCATTATTCCGCATTCCCCATCCCGCATTGCATTGGATTCTCTTCTCAGCCTCTTGCTTGTGGTGGATGAAAGTATTAGAATCGGGGACGGAGAGTGAGAATGAGTCTCAATAAGAATACCGCCGCAGCCAGCTTAACCCATCGGCTTATGCCGTTGGGTCGTGTGTCGGCCGGCCAGCGCGCAAGCGTGGCGCAAGTAGTGGGCCGCTCCGATCAAGTGCAGCGGCTGAAGGAGCTGGGCTTCCAACACGGCGCCGCTTTGGAAATGGTGAGCGCCGGCAGCCCCTGCATTGTCCGGCTGCAGGGAAACAAGCTCTGCATTCGCGGCAACGAACTACTCAACGTGCTGGTTGAGTGCGAGGACTGAATCGTGACCACCCTGGCGCAGTTGTCCGTAGGGGCACGGGGTCGGGTAGTGCGAGTCAATCAGTTCGATGAAGTGAGCGCCCGGCTGATGGAAATGGGCCTCACCCCCGGTGTCGAGGTGCAAGTGCTGGGCGTTGCGCCGCTGGGCGATCCAATTGAGCTGGCCTTGCGCGGTTATCGACTGAGCGTGCGCCGCAGCGAAGCGGCACGGGTGGAAGTGGAGACGGATTAGTAGTCTGGTGTCTGGTAGTCTGGTGGTCTGGTAGCAACAGCTGGTGGAACAACAAGATTGAAATTGGTGCACATTCAATTCCTTTCTAGCCGGAGGCCCACGGCCTCCGGAGGCGCGCAAGAATGGATAATTTCGTGGCAATTCTCCGGAGGCCTGTGAGCCTCCGGCTATTGATTAGATAGTTGATTTCGATGACGTTTGATTGGATGACGGTCCTATCGCGGTTTTTGTAAATCACTTGCTCAACATGTCCAGCGCGAGTTTGCAAAAAACGGTGACGGTCGCGCTGGTGGGAAATCCTAACACCGGCAAATCGACGCTGTTTACAGCGCTGGCCGGCGTGCGGCAGCGGATCGGCAATTATCCCGGCGTTACCGTCGAAAAAAAATTGGGGCACATGCAGCATGGCGGGCAGCGGTGGGCGGTGGTCGATTTGCCCGGCACGTACAGCTTAGCGCCGCATTCGCCGGACGAAATGGTGGTGGTCGACGTGCTATTGGGCCGCCGCGATGATACTCCGTGCGAGGCCATTATTTGCATTGTCGATGCCAGCAATCTGGAGCGGAATTTGTATTTGGTAAGCCAGGTGCTGGAGCTGGGCCTGCCAACGGTCGTGGCGCTGAACATGATGGATATTGCGGCGGCGCGCGGGCTGAAAATTGATGCCGCGCTGTTGGCCCAGCGATTGGGCATTCCGGTTGTGCCGATTCAGGCAAATAAACGCCGCGGCTTAAACGAATTGAAAGCCGCGCTGGCCGAAACGGTGGGTCGACCGGCGCCCGCTCGAGAAAGTCCGTTTCCGGAAGCGTTTCGCAACGAGGTTTCGCAATTGGAAGCGGCGCTCAATGGTGCGATTAACGGTTTGCATGCTAAGCCGCAAGCGGAAGTTAGGTCACAAGTAAACGGCGAACAACGCGCCGAGGACGCTGTGCCGCGATATTTGGCCGAGCGACTGTTGCTGGACAACAGCGGTTACTTGGAAAGTTCGGGCGTGATTGGCCGCAACGGACAAGCCAAGTTAAGTGCGGCGCAACTGAGCGAGCACCTGCAGGCGGCGCGCTCGCGGTTGGCGGCGGCCGGATTGCCGGTGCCGGCGGTGGAAGCGCTGGTTCGCTACGATTGGGCCGGCCGGCAACTGGAGGGCGTCATTGCCCGATCGACGGCGCGCAGCGAAACGCTGACCGATAAAATCGATCGCATTCTGACGCATCGCTTATGGGGCACGGCCGTGTTCGTGGTCGTCATGGTGGCCCTGTTCTCGTCGATATTCGTCGCCGCCGAGCCGCTGATGAAGCTGCTCGATGGCGGGGCACATGCCTTGGGCGATTTTGTGAAAGCTCACATGACCGACGGGGCTGCGCGGTCGCTGTTGGTGGATGGGCTCATTGCCGGGGCCGGCAGCGTGATTGTGTTTTTGCCGCAAGTGCTGATTCTGTTCATGTTCATCGCCATTTTGGAAGATTGCGGGTACATGGCCCGGGCGGCTTACTTGATGGACAAGCTGATGGTTCGCGTGGGTCTGAGCGGGAAATCGTTCATCCCGCTGTTGTCGTCATTTGCCTGCGCCATTCCGGGCATTATGGCCACCCGAGTGATTGAAAATCGGCGCGACCGGTTGACGACGATTATGGTGGCGCCGCTGATGAGTTGCTCCGCCCGATTGCCGGTGTACACGCTGTTGATTGGGGCCTTCATTCCGGCCCAGATATACGTGGCCGGATTTTTGCCGCTGCAAGGGGTGACGCTGTTAGTGATGTATTTGGTGGGCGTGGTGGCGGCCGTTGTCGTGGCGCTGATTTTGAAGCGCACGTTGCTGCGGGGAGCCACGCCGCCGTTTGTAATGGAGCTGCCGCCGTATAAATTTCCGTCGCCGGCGTTGGTTATTCATCGCATGTTGGAGCGCGGCTGGGCATTCGTAAAACGGGCAGGCACACTGATTGTGGCCGTGGCGATTGTGGTGTGGGCCTTGTTGTACTATCCGCACAATCCGACGGCGGTGGAAGAAACTTTGCAGCGCGATCAAGCGGCGCTGACGGCACAAATTAGACAATTGCCGACCGGCGATCCGCATCGACAATACCTGGAGGCGGAGCTCGCGCGGTACAATGATCCTGCGCAGCACGAGCAGTTGCTGGTTGGCGCGTATCAGCGGCAAAGTATTTTGGGACGCATGGGGCGCTGGATTGAGCCGGCCGTGCGGCCGCTGGGTTGGGATTGGCGCGTCGGCTGCGCAGCCATTGCTTCGTTTCCAGCGCGCGAAGTTGTGCTCGGAACACTGGGTGTAATTTATAATCTAGGAAACGTCGACTT
>DASRSD010000031.1 GCA_035656635.1 Pirellulales bacterium | reverse complement strand
TCACCCGTATCACAGGCGGCAAGTACGTCTCGACGAAACTCCCTCGAATACGGTGCCACAGCAACCTCCTTGTTCAAGTTGCTGCGTAGCTTAACTAATTTGCCGGCATGGCGCTAGAGCTAGATGAAGAGCGCTCTAATTCAGCCTTTCGCCAACGCACCGCGTAAACCGAAACTTCGGAAGCAATACAGATGATGGCCACGGTGGCGCAAATCACCAACGTATGATTGTCCAAAATTGATTCGGCCAATAGTGCGAGCATGTTTGCCTCCTCGGGCGATTTTATTTGGCGCCGGGGCTTGAATTGCACTTGGCAGCCAGGACCCGTTCGATTTCGTCTGCCGACATGCCACGGGCGATCATTTCATGCTTCAGATTAATCTCTGCGTCACGCTTACGTGATGTGCTAATGAAGTTGAAACTGATCGAGATCAATGCCACGATAATTCCGCCGCCGAAGATCAGCAGTAGGGCGACAATCGCAACAGGGTCAGCGCGATTAATTAGATGGATGAGGGCTTCTTCCATAAATCTTCGCTCCGCAGGCTTGCCGCTTTTTGGATTGACGCCTGTAGCCTATTCGCCGCCAGAACGAAAATCTTGGCATCGATAACCACAAGAACTAAGGTTCCAGTTTACCTACAGCAATGCGCAACTGAATAGAGCCCAAAGAAATGGGGGCTTATTGCGGATATGGGCCGTCGAACACTTTGGTGGTCGAAACGTCTTGCAGGCGGATCGAATACGGCACGCTGGTCTTCGTCAGCCAGCCAGCATTGGGGCCACGGATAATGTAACCTTGAGCCCAAATGTAGCTGTCCAGGCCGCGGACGTATAACTCGGCGGCATAGGGAGGAGCGGCATTTTCTTCCAAGCTCGGCGGCCATGCATGGCCGGGGAAATAGCACTCTGGGAAATATTCCGATTCTTTCGAAGGGTTCAGACCGTCGAATATTTGAAATCGGTTCTTATCGCCATCCGGCTGGGCATACACGGCCACCGAATGTCCGCCGGTGGCACTGCACCACCGCACGTTGGCAAAGCCAATGCGGCCGGCATTGCGGAAAATGGCGCCGATCATGTCAGTGGCCCGCACGCAATCCAACTTCTTGTGCTCCAGTGCTTCACGCAGCGTCAAGGTCACGCCATATTGAGCGGGCGTGCGATAAAAAGAATTGGTCCAGCGGCAGGCATCGTCCATGGCCTGGAGATTGCTTTCGTCGGGTTTGATTTCCTCGGCAGCCTTGAGGAGCTCTGGCTGAAAGCGATCTCCCCATTCCAGCCCCGCGAACGAATGGCCGCGGTACATCAGCACGCTGAGCAATTCTTGTTCTTTCGCATGCGGGTTCAGGGAATCGAACTTTTTCAGCACCTGGCATAACTCGTCCGCGGTATCGGCATAAGCCGCGCGAAACAGCATGTTGATGAGATAGCTATGCTCGTACGGGGTGCGGGCGGCCACGTCCCAGGTTTTGCGGTTATCGGGAGAAAGCACGGCCTGCATTTTGAGGTACGTTTCGCGCACCCCAGGCGTTACCCATAACGATCCGGAGGTAAGATGACTGCCGGAATTAGCTTCAATCGTCCGATCGTTGGGCTGCGAAAACAATCGCTCGGCCTGCCGTTCCACCTCGTAGTAGTTGGCCTTGCCGTTCAGGCTTAGCACGCCGGCCGGGAATTGGCTGATGGTGGCATTAGTATCGTATTTGTGTCCCAGCTGTTCAGATTCCGCGAACAAGCTGGCGCAGCGCTTTTGGAATTCCAGGGCCGCTAAGTGATTTTCGACCAAAAACCCCAGCCAGTTGTGCAAGTCTTCCAGCGAGAACGCAGCCGAAGCCAGCTCGCCGGCCCAATGTTGCGTGGCCGCCGGATCTTTATCCGCCACAGCCCGATTCAACGCCGACATGCAGCGGCTAAGCCAATCGTCGCTGGGCGTAAAATCGACCGCGTGCAACTGCTTGGGCCACGTGGTCCAGGCGCACGCTTGTTCCCAAAATTGCCGCGATTTCTCCGCCAATTCGTGCGCTTCTTCGCCGGCCGGCTGATTGCTGATGCCTTCATTTTGCAAATAGGTTTTCAGGCGCCCCTGATGCCAGGCAAAATCTTGCTGAGGGGTTTTAATATCTTGCCGATCGAAAAAATACAGCGTCGCCAGCGATGTTCCGGGCCCCCCGTCTAAATCGCCCGGCGTGTTTGGAACTATGTCGCCAATATCGCCGGCATTCACCATCGGAACGCAGCTTGGTCCTTGCGGGTCGCGGCTCCCCAGCAGCACCGGCCGGCTGGTGCGCATGCACCGGCCCACTAAGCTGGCGAGCTCCGTCAAAGGCTCCTGCGACTTTGCCTCCGAGATTGATGCCCCGAAGCGGGCGGCCGCCTTGGCGGTATTTGCCGCCGGGGCAGGACCTTGTCTTTGCCACAGCAATACCGCAATAGCCAGGATCAAAATGCCAATCAGAATTGTCGACCACCAAGACCGTTTGTCGACACGCTGCGCGGTCCTAGACGCGCCACTCACTGGAAGCTGACTCATGGATGCCTCTCATTTAATCCGCCTCTGCCTCACGCTCAACCATCTTTCATCCTACCATCCGACGCGGCAGACAAAATACCACCGGGTGGAGGGAAATACGGCAATTTTACGACCATAATGCCGGAATTATCCCCACTTCATCATCACTGGCCTTGCACCATGCAACCGAGCGATTCTGGCGTTATTCACGCGGCGAACTAAACGGTAGTCGCCTCATGGGAATGGAAACAGGTGTAGCGCTGGCTGTTCTCAGCCATCTTTCTCAGCAAAACCGTCAATACGGTGGGGCCTTATCTGCCAGAACGGGGCTCGTGATTGTCGCCTTCGTCGGCGCGGCAATTCGTTGGAGGATGCTTGTGCGCACGGGTTGTAGAGATTATACCTGTAGGGGCTGCTGAAGTGGTTTGTCGCTGTTCGATAGACCAGTTTGTCCCACCAAAACTTCAGCACTTCAATTTTTACCTACCTACTTGAGTCGGTTGCGCCTGCAACGCCGATCCACGATTGATCTCAGCATTTACACCAGGAGAAGCACATGAGCGGATTTGAAATATCTCGCGGTTCCATTCGCAAGTTGTCGCCGATTGCGGCAATTCTATCAGCTGCAGTCATCTTCACACTCGGTTCGGTGGGCGCAGCCAATGCCGACGTGATTTTCGACAATACCCCGGCGCCGCTGCCGACCAACATCCCGAGCCTGGGCTATCAGGCACAACAAACTTCTGAGTTTGGCAACGAGATTACTTTTGCAGGCTCGTCTCGTGCGCTGACGAATGTCGAAATTATCATGAGCGATTGGGCGAACCAGTCCGATTACCCCGGTGTCGGTGACGCCACAGGTTACGATCAGCCGCTTACGCTTAACTTTTACAATCCGGGATCAGGCACCTCCGTTGGTTCGCTCATCGCAACGCGGACAGAAACCGTCCATGTTCCCTGGAACACGAACCCTGGTAGCGGCACTGCGTTCCCAGTGAATTTCGATTTCACGGGCGTAACGGCGCCCGATACCGTCATCTTTGGAGTGGCGTACAACACGGAAACTTATGGCGCGAATCCCACCGGCGTGTCCGGACCGTACATCTCCCTGAATTACGGGGTGGCAACCGTTGCTCCGTCCGTGGGTACGGATGTGAATCCTGACGATGAGTATTGGAATACCAGCCGGGCCAGCAATTATACTGATGGTGGTACTGCGGGCGTCGGAATCTTTCGCGAAGACACGGGTTGGACGGGCGATGTTGCCACGATTCAGGTCACCGCCGTCCCTGAGCCGAGCGCCTTCGTGCTGGGCGTCGTGGCATTTGGCTTGCTGGTCAGTGGCAGGCGGTTGCGCTAAGTGTTGGCCAGTTCACAATAACTAGCCGCCCCATTCTCTTGCAGGCCACGTATCGACGTAGCTCCCGCTCTAGCTCCCCCGCGTCCAGCCCTTCCCGCGCCACGCTCCGATAAGTAGCGACCAAACCGGCCACGTTGTGAATATCTGCGCCGTCAGCAAGATACAGCGCTTCGGTCGTTAGGGCTTCGTCATACATACCCCCTCATTGTAACCGGTAGTTTCCGGTCTGCAATCCACATTGAAATGCATACTGATGTCTGCTTCGAATCGTGAAGGCTTTACTAACTACGCATCCACCAACGCTGGTTTCGTCGGCAACTAGCGGAATAGGCCCGGTAGGACTCGAACCTACGACCAAGGGATTATGAGTCCCCTGCTCTAACCAACTGAGCTACGGGCCCGGAAAGAAAGATTCGACGATGAATGATAAACGATTAACGCAGTAGCGGAAGAGATGATGATGCGAATGATCTTCGATCGTTCGGCGTTTGGCGCCCTCACCAACTGCCTTCTCCCCATGGGAGAGGGAGAAAAAGATTCACTCTACCGTGACGCTTTTGGCGAGGTTACGGGGCTTGTCGACATCGCAGCCGCGGAGCACGGCAATGTGATAAGCCAGCAATTGCAACGGTATCACCGTGACAATGGGCTGCAGAAAATCTTGCACGTCGGGCACATAAATGACGTCATCGGCCAGGGTGGCCACGCGCTTATCTCCTTCGCTAACAATGGCGATGACCGGCCCACCCCGGGCTTTAATTTCCTCCAGGTTCGACATGACTTTTTCGTACACCTGGCCCTCGGGAATAATGACCACGCTAGGCGTGTGCTCATCTACCAGCGCGATTGGCCCGTGCTTCATTTCGGCGGAAGGATAACCCTCGGCGTGGATGTAGCTGATTTCTTTCAGCTTGAGGGCGCCTTCCAAAGCGGTCGGGAAATTGTATTGCCGGCCGAGATAAAGGAAGTTCGTGCACTGCGCATATTTGGCGGCGACCTGGCGCACCGCGTTGTTGCACTCCAGCGCTTGCTTGACCCGTTCCGGCAACTCGTGCATTTCGTCAATGATGCGCGAGCCGGCGCCGTAACTGAGATGGCGAATGCGGCCGAGGTACAGCGCCAGCATGGCCAGCGTCAGGCATTGCGAAGTAAAGGCTTTGGTCGACGCCACGCCGATTTCCGGCCCAGCATGCAAATAAATGCCGCCGTCGGCTTCTTGGGCGATGGTGCTGCCGACGACGTTGCAAATGGCCAGCGTGGGGTGCCCCTTGCGCTTCACTTCGCGCAAAGCGGCCAGCGTATCGGCGGTTTCGCCGCTTTGCGTAATGGCAAACAGCAGCGTGTCGTTTTCGATGGGCGGATTGCGGTAGCGCAATTCGCTGGCATATTCCACTTCGACCGGAATTCGCGCGAATTCTTCAATTAAATATTCGCCGACCAAGGCCGCGTGCCAACTGGTGCCGCAAGCGGTGAGAATCAGGCGGTTCACATGCCGCAGCTGTTGCGGCGTAAGATTCAAGCCGCCGAACACAGCCGTGGCTTCGTCCCGATCGAGCCGGCCGCGCATGGCGTTTTGCAGCGACTCTGGCTGCTCGAAAATTTCCTTGAGCATGTAGTGCGGGTAGTTGCCCAGCTGGACAACTTCGGTTTCGACTTCCAATTTCCGCACGCGATGGTTGACTTGCCCCTGGTCGCGGTGAATGACGCGCAATGAATCGGCGGTGATCACGGCCAATTCATGGTCAGCCAAATAGACGATGCGTTGCGTGTGCCCCACCAGCGGCGAAGCATCGCTGGCCACAAAATGTTCGTTATCCCCCACGCCCACCACCAACGGGCTACCCAAGCGTGCGGCGATAATGACATCGGGATGTTCACGAAAGATGATCGCTAATCCGTAAGTGCCGCGGAGTTGTGCCAAAGCTTCCTGCACGGCACGAATCAGCGGCGCGTGCGGATCGGCAGGGGCGGCGCTTTGGGCCGCCTTGCCATTGGCACTGTCGGCAGTACGGGCGGATGCCGTGCCAGCCGACGAAACGCTCGCGTGCTTTTCCAGGCAACTGGCGATGAGGTGAGCGATGACTTCGGTATCGGTGGCACTGCGAAAAATGTAGCCTTCGCTTTCGAGCTGTTCTTTCAAGGCGCGGAAATTCTCGATCACGCCGTTGTGCGCTAGCGCCAAAACCTGCTGACCGCCGATGTGGGGATGGGCGTTGACATCGTTCGGCGCCCCGTGCGTCGCCCAGCGGGTATGGCCGATTCCAATGTGGCCCGGCGCGGGCACCTCGGCTAGTTTCTGCTCGAGGAAATCAATTCGTCCCGCGGTTTTCACCACGGCGAACTTCCCCTGCGGCGTGATGGTGACCACGCCGGAGCTGTCGTAGCCGCGATATTCCAGGCGGCGCAGCCCTTCGATGAGGTAATCGACTGCCTCGCGGTGACCTACGTACCCGACAATGCCGCACATAACGCTCTCCTAGGAAGTAAACCGCCTCGGCCGGACTAACAAGCATATTCTATCTTCTTGCCGCCAAAAAGCTTGAGCTATTTTCGCAGGCCAAAAACTGCCGACAAAACCGGTCCACTTGTGCTGACCTGTCGGAATGTGCTGTTTTCGGGATAAAATGGGGGAGCATTTCGCTCAAGGAGGAGCTTTCATGTCGATGGCCCAAAAGAAATCGGTGGCGCAATTTGGCCCAGTTGGCGGGCGCAAAACGGACCCCAGCGGCGCGGAACATGCGCTTCGCAGCCGGATTGTGATTCCCGCTCGGTTGGCTTCCACCCGGTTGCCTCGCAAATTGCTGCTTTGCGAAACCGGCAAGCCGTTGATTCAACACACTTATGAGGCGGCACAGCAATCCCAGCGCGCCGGTTGGGTGTGTGTGGCTGCCGATTGTGAAGAAATCGCCGCCGTGGTGCGCGGCTTCGGGGGCGAGGCGCTTTTAACCAGTCCCGATTGCGCCAGCGGCACGGACAGGATTGCGGAAGTGGCGCAGCAGTTGTCCGACGTAGATATTTTCGTGAACGTGCAAGGCGATGAGCCGGAGCTGTCTGGCCAAGCAATCGATTTGGTGGTGGCGTTGTTGGAGCGGCATCCGGCGGTGAACATGGCCACGCTGGCCACGCCGATTCGCAGCCAAGAGAAATTGTACGATCCAGCCTGTGTGAAGGTGGTGATGGCCGAGCTGAGGGAGCAGGGCGCAGGGGACAGGGGAGAGCTGGAAGGCAGAAAGCAGAAGGCAGAAAGCAGAAGGCAGAAGGGAGGAGGAAGAAGGGAGGAGGAAGAAAGCGCCAGTGGGCATTCCCCATTCCTCATTCCCCATTCCCCAATCGACTCAAAATCGCCGCCTGCTGCCTACCGCGTACTGCCTACCGCCTACCGTGCCCTGTATTTCAGCCGTGCGGCAATTCCCCATGCCCGGGAATGGCGGAACGAACTGCTTTCGGCCCAACCGCCGCATTTCTTCCAGCATTTGGGGCTGTACGCCTATCGCCGCGATTTTCTTCTGCAACTGGCCCGCTGGCCGCGCACTCTGCTGGAGCGGCTGGAAAATCTGGAGCAACTACGTGTCCTGGAACATGGAGAGGATATTCTTGTGGGCCTTGTCGACGAACCGACGATCGGCATCGACACGCCCGCCGATTATGCCGCTTTCGTCCAGCGATTTCGGGCTCAGTCGGAAAGCCGCCGGTAATTTTGGTGGTCGCCTAATTTGGCCACTCAGTGATGTAGCGACGGCTGTCCTCAGCCGTTTTTGTTCGAGAAAACAGCAGGCGTCTGGGGACAGACGCCACTACATTTTTCAAATTAGGCGACCACCGTAATTTTGCGAGGCTTGTTAAAACGCCCGCCGCAATCGAAAATACAATTGGCTGGTTTCACGGGCTTTGCGGTCCGGTTACATTCTTTCCGAGGAGTATCCGTATGAGCGGCAGCTATCGATCCGCGCTGATTTCGAGCTTCGTGGCGGTGATGATTCCGATCTACGCCGCAGCCATTAGCTTGGCCGCCGATGCCCCTAGCGGCGATACAGCCAAAGCCGATGCAGGCGCGGCTGATTTGAAAGTCATCAAGCCGGAAGAAGCCAAAGATTACGAGGGAAAAGACGTCGTTGTGGAATTTCAGGTGGTGAACGCACGAGAGCTCGGCACGGGAATATGCTTTTTGAATTCCAGCAGCGATTTTAACGATCCGGGCGCCTTTACCGCAGTCATTTCTGCCAAGGGACTCAGCGAATTCAAAAAAGATTCCAAGACGGAAAAGCCCGCGGATTTTTTCAAAGACAAAAAAGTTCGCGTCACGGGCAAAGTGTTGGTCTATCAGAAGGATAAAGATTCCGCGAAAAAGTTTGAGATTAAAGTTGACTCGCCCAAGCAAATCAAAATTGTGGAAACCGATGCTCACAAATCCTGAGCGTATGCGCTGCCATTTTCCAGCGATTTTTGCGGACCAATTGACGAGCCGCAGGGTGATGAGTTCTATTTGAGCCGTGGATGCAGGACGCAATATAATTTCTTTGCAATGGAATTTGCCATGAGTAAGCACATTTTTGTGACCGGCGGGGTCGTTAGTTCGCTCGGCAAGGGCTTAACCAGCGCCAGCATCGGGCTGCTCTTAGAAAGCCGTGGCCTGGCCGTGCGGATGCAAAAGCTCGATCCGTACATCAACGTCGATCCCGGCACCATGAGCCCCTACCAGCACGGCGAAGTCTACGTGCTGGATGACGGCAGCGAAACCGACCTCGATTTGGGCCATTACGAGCGTTTTACGCACAGCCCGCTCACGCGCGATTCGAATTACACAACCGGCCAAATTTACCTGAGCGTCATCAACAAGGAGCGGCGCGGGGAGTTTTTGGGCAAAACCGTCCAGGTCATTCCGCACATCACCAACGAAATTAAAAGCGTGATTCACAAACTGGCCGACGACACGGTCGACGTGGTCATTACCGAAATCGGCGGCACGGTGGGCGATATCGAAAGCCAGCCGTTTTTGGAGGCCATTCGCCAATTTTCGCTCGATGTGGGCAAGGAAAACTGCCTCTACATTCACCTCACGCTGGTTCCCTATTTGAAGGCGGCCAGCGAATTGAAGACCAAGCCCACGCAGCATTCGGTCGGCCTTCTGCGGCAAATTGGTATTCAGCCCGATGTATTGGTTTGCCGAAGTGAACGAGCGCTTTCGCGGGAAGATCGCGAGAAAATGGCGCTGTTTTGCAACGTGCCGATCGAGGCGGTCATCGAGGAGCGGGATAAGGATTTCTCGATTTACGAAGTGCCGCTGAGCCTCAAGGAAAACAAGCTCGACGATTTTATTTGCCGTCGCTTAGGCTTGAGCGCTCCGCCCGCCGAAATTGACGACTGGCGCGATTTGCTGTTTCGGTTGCGCAACCCGGAGCACGAGGTTTCCATTGCCGTCGTGGGCAAATATGCCGAGCACCGTGACGCCTATAAATCGATTTATGAGGCGCTGGATCATGCCGGCATTCATCATCGGACGCAAGTGCGCATACAAAGCATTCAAAGCGAATTGATTGAGCACGAAGGCCCGGAGCGGTTGCTTTCCGGCTTCGACGGCGTGCTGGTGCCCGGCGGATTTGGCGAGCGCGGCATCGAAGGAAAAGTGGAGGCCATTCGCTTTGCCCGCGAGCGCGGCATTCCGTTTTTGGGCATTTGCCTGGGAATGCAGTGCGCGGTCATTGAATTTGGCCGGAATGTGGCGGGGCTGACGGCTGCCCATTCGACCGAGTTCAATAAAGACACGCCGCATCCGGTGATTTGCCTGTTGGACGAGCAGAGAACGATCACCGACAAAGGGGGCACCATGCGGCTGGGCGCCCAGGAAGCACATTTGGATCCGGCCAGCAAATCGCTGCAATGTTACGGTTCGGAAACCATTTCCGAGCGGCACCGGCATCGTTACGAGTTCAACAACGCCTACCGTTCGCAGTTCGAAGCGCACGGCATGCTAGTGGCCGCGACCAGCCCCGACCATTCGCTGGTCGAGATTATCGAACTGCCCGAGCATCCCTGGTTTGTGGCGGTGCAGTTTCATCCGGAATTCAAGAGCAAGCCGACGGAACCGCATCCATTGTTTGCCGGCTTTGTGGGCGCGGCCGTGGAAAAACATGCCACGGGGCAATGGACCACCACGGGGTGAAAACAATGTCGAGTGGGGGATGTGGAATGGGGATGCATGAGCTACCAAATAAGCTGCCATGAGCAACGATTCCGACAAGTCAAAAATTATTATCGACGAAGATTGGAAAACGCAGGTTCAGGCGGAAAAGGAAGCTGCCAAATCGGGACATGCCCCTGAGAATATGCCGGCGACAGCTTCGAGCGCTCCCATAGCCTCGGGCTCCGCCGAGAATCAATCTTCAATCGAATCGAATTCGCCCGAACTGCCGGACTTCGATTTGCCCCCCGCTTCGCTTGTTTTTTTGTGCACCACGCTGGCTACCCAAGCCATGATTGCACTGGGGCAAGTGCCCAACCCGATTTCGGGCAAAACCGAGCCACGCTTGAAACAAGCCAAGCACTACATCGACACGCTGGGCATGCTGGAAGAAAAAACCGCCGGCAACCGCACCGCCGACGAATCGGCATTATTTGATGATTTGTTGCACCAACTGCGAATGGCGTACGTGACGATGCAGAGCGAACCGGCCAACAAATCGTAGTTCGTGGTAATTTCACCCAGAGGCTAATCGCTACTACGCCGTGAAGCTCCTTCGCTACGAGTTGCCGGCGTTTTGATAGACGAGATAAGTTTACAGACATAAAGGTCCGAAGATTGGTGGCCCATCGCACTTACGACGACGAGGGCCAGCAAACCAACCATTTTCGAGATCACGTTCAAATTCACGCGCTCCGACATTTCTTGGACAATAGCTCGCCACTTGGGTGCATCGGCTGCAAATTAATTTCGAAAATAAAGATCAAATCAAGATTCTTCCCACTGACGGAAATAACTTGCCGAGCCCTCCGTCGGCGACAGGCAATTAAGCGATTGGGCCATGTCCCAAATATGGAATTGGCTTGAATGCCTCGACTTGATTCCGGAGCCGCCTACAATTAGTTCATGCACAAAAACTCGGCAGAAACATCGGCTAATCAATCCTTTGCCGCGCCATTGCTGCCAACCGGCGAAAATCCGCCAAATTCCAGTCGCTTACGATTTGAACAATATCGTCAGAAAGTCAAGCAAAAGGATCTGCCAACAGGTGGAATTCATTCGTCCGGCAATTCCCGCAACGCAAAAGATCGAGTGCGTTCGGCCGCTAAACTTGCCTGGCACTTCCTTCGATTGCTAATCCCTTATCGCCTACAAACATTTTGGATTCTTACGTCAGCGGCGGTTGCAACCCTGATTGGACTGCTGCCGCCAGCGGGAACAAAGTTCATCATCGATTATGGCTTGAATCACAAACCGGTGCCTGAACGTTGGCTGAAATGGTTTCCATCGCTTTCCGATCCGAAACAGCTATTGCTGATGACGGTGTTGGCGGTTTCGTTGATCTCGCTGGTTAAGATTGTGATTCAGGTTTGGGGGCGCTGGTATGCGACCAAAATTTCCAAGCAAATTCAGTTGAACCTTCGCCGTCGGGTGTTTGAACATGCCGTACGATTGCCGCTGCATCGTGTTCAAGAAATTCGTTCCGGTGGAGTGGCCTCGATCCTGCGGGAAGACGGCGGCGCGGTGGGCGAGTTAATGTTCGGCATGCTGTTCAATCCTTGGCAGGCCATCATTCAACTTGCTGGCAGCCTTGCGATATTAGCTTGGGTCGATTGGACGCTGCTTTTGGGCGCCATCGTGCTGCTGCCGACGGTGTTCATCACTCATCGCGCATGGATCAACAACATTCGGCCTCAATTCCGTGTGATTCGCAAGCAGCGAGAGCAGATTGACGCCAGTGCTACCGAATCTTTTGCCGGCATGCGAATCGTGCGCGCCTTCAGCCGGCAAAAACGCGAGGCGGCTCGGTTCACGACCGAAAATAATCTGATGGCTCGCCAGGAACTGTACGCATGGTGGTGGATGCGGGCGGTCGAAACGGTCTGGGCGGTCTTGATTCCTATCGCTAGCGCCGGGCTGCTTTTCTACGGCGGATTGCGCGTGCTCGATGGTCACATGACGGTGGGCGATCTGATGATGTTTTTGGTTTATTTATTGATGCTGCTGGAACCGCTTGCCACGCTGGCACAGAGTGCGACGCAATTTCAAAACAGCCTTAGCGGATTGGATCGGGTGCTCGATCTGTTGGGGGAATCTCGCGAGATGCCGTCGACGCCCGATTCATTGAAAGCCGATCATCATTTGATTGTCGGGCAAATTGCACTTGAGCATGTGTCATTTACATACCCCGGCTCCGACCATCCGGCCCTGACTGACGTCAGCCTTTCGGTGCCGGCGGGCAAGACGGTCGCATTGGTCGGCCCCAGCGGCGCCGGAAAAACGACGCTCAGCAATTTAGTGGCTCGCTTTTATGATCCACAGTCCGGTCGCGTGACCCTGGATGGGCGAGATTTGCGCGACTATGAAGTTGAATCGTTCCGCTCGTTGCTTGGAATTGTTGAGCAAGATGTATTTCTGTTCGACGGAACGATTGCTCAGAACATTGCCTATGCGCGACGCGATGCAACTGCTGACGAAATCCGCACGGCTGCCGATGCCGCCAATGCTTCGGAGTTCATCGATCGCATGACCGACGGATTGCAAACATTGATTGGCGAGCGGGGCGTGCGACTTAGCGGCGGCCAACGGCAGCGACTAGCCATTGCCCGCGCAATCCTGGCGGACCCCAAACTACTGATTCTCGATGAAGCGACCAGCAATTTGGATACGGACAGCGAGCGACTTATTCAGCAAAGCCTAACAAGTCTGATGCGCGGCCGAACCAGTTTCGTGATCGCCCATCGATTGAGCACCATCTCGCGTGCGGACTTGATCGTCGTTATTGAAAACGGCCGTATCAGCCAAACTGGAACTCATGCGGAACTGATGTCCAAAGGCGGCAAGTATCGCGCCATGGTGGAGCAGCAAATCCACATGACGCTTGGGAATATCACTACCGAATCGGTGACCGACTGTTTCTCCAACCGTGAACCGCTTGTGGTACATTGACGAGAAGCTGGAAATCGATGTGTTCAATGTGGGAATCTTGAATAACCACCGTATTGGGCACGGGTGAGACCCGGGTGCCATGACTGGCGGTGGAGAACTACTTGGTCAATCGCAGTTAGTGATTCCCCGAGCAGGATATACGCTTCTGAAACTCTAACCTGCATTCCGCGCTCACAAAAAGAGCCATGCCCGGCGAAAGGAAAATTGGCATCCGTGCCAACGAGCCCAATCCCTGGAAACTTAATTCCCGACCGGGTGACACGGACAGGGATTATCTGGGTTCCTCTTCGTACCGGGCATGGCGTTGCGGGCAGAACGGTAACTTCGCAGGGCGATAACTAAACTGCAGGGCAGCGGTTGCTTGTGAGTTGCGATTCCCGGCTGCGACAAAACCGGGTGCAGTTTTAGCTCGTCAATTGATCGAACAATTGCTGGAAGCCTGGCAGCTGAGCTTCTAAATGATTCCGCCAAGCGACGGGATTCCAAATTTCGACACACACGGCGGCTCCCACTATGGCGACTTCGCCGCCGGGCGCCACTTGCAAGAATTCGCGAAAGCCTTCGGGAATAAGCAATCGACCGCGGCCCGCCACCTGAACCTCCTTGTGCCGCGTCGAAAGCATGCGTCCAAGCGATTGCACTTCCGCGAGCTTGCCTTCCAATTTGCCCGCTTTCATTTTGGCTTGCAGCAAATCGACGGCCGATTTCAGCCGCTCTTGCCAGCCGGCCTGCGGCCACAGGCTGAGGCAGCCAGCACGTTCCTTGACCAACACATAGTCCGATCCGTGCGCCGCCAAGGCGTCGACCAATTCCTGTGGAATGGATAGCCGAAACCGCTCGTCGAGCGTGCGGGTAAATTCCCCTTGTAAAAATTCTCGCGGAGCAGGCATGGAAGGGATGAACCGAAACCATGGTCCAGGCACGAGTCCGTTCAAAAAAGTTGAATCACGTATTGGGTATGTTCCCCATTTATTTGGCAATTTAAAACCAATAATGGGTTAATTTCCCACGGCGGCGACAGTTTAGCAAGCGTATTGAACCTGACAAGTACCCTGGAGCAAAAAATTCTCTATTACCGGAAGATGCCGTCGCCCTTTTTCTCGCACGCCGATAAAAAACCTGCGGCATACGCAATTTCAAACGCAAATCAGCGAGATTTCGCGAGAAAAAATTTCAACCATCGACAGCATCGAGCAAGGTTGGTCATTTTTTGACCAACTCCGGCGATGTTACTCACCCAGCGTCGATTTCCGCCGTAGCAAATGGTGATAATGCTGGGCAAAGCGGTGCGCTTCGTCGCGCACATATTGCAACAGCCGCAAAGCATACGAATGGCGGCTCAGACGGAGCGGTTCATCCTGACCTGGCAAAAAGAGCTCTTCTTCCCGTTTGGCAATGGATATTAGCGTGGGGGGCTGAATTCCCAATTCGGTAAATGCGGCCACCGCCGCGCTCAATTGCCCTTTGCCGCCGTCAATGAGCAGCAGATCGGGAAACACTTCGGCTTCGTCGTGCAGCTTGGCAAACCGGCGGGCCACCACTTCGTGGATGCTGCGAAAGTCGTCGATTCCTGGCACGCCCCGAATGCGAAATCGCCGGTAGCCCGGCTTGAACGGCAAGCCATCGATGAATTGCACTAAGCTGGCCACGGTTTCGTCGCCGCCCAAATGAGCAATGTCCACGCCCTCGATGGTCCGCGGCGTACCGGGAAGCTTGAGCACTTTCTTCAGGCCGGCCAATCCTTTTTTGGGATCGATGAAAAACACCTCCGGCTGCACGTTTTCGTCCAGCTCGCCGCGATTATCGAGCGTTTCCAGCAGATGAATTTCATCTCGCAGTCGGGCGGCTTTTTCGAACCGCAAATCGGCGGCTGCCTGTTGCATTTCGGATTTCATTTCGTCGAGCAATTGCTTCTTTTTTCCTTCCAAAAACATCCGCAAGCGGTGAATGTCGCGGCCGTAATCCTCCTTGGAAATCCGTAAATTGCACGGCGCGGTGCATTGGTTGATGGATGCCAGCAAGCACGGCCGGAACCAGCGCCATTTTTCGTCGCCATCGTCAATATCCAGGCTGCACGTGCGGAACTTGAAAATCTTTTGCAATACTTGAATGGCGCCGCGCAAGCCGCCGGCGCTGGCGAACGGTCCATACAGCTTGGTGCCGCGGCTGGCGGGCTCGCGCGTGAATTCAATCCGCGGAAAATCTTCCCGAGTGTAAATTTCCAGGTACGGAAAAGTTTTGTCGTCTTTGAGATCCTGGTTGAATTTGGGCTGAATATCCTTCACTAATCGGGCTTCGACCAGCAGGGCGTCGACTTCGCTGTCGGCGGCAAGAAAATCAATATCGTGAATTTCGCGCACCAATTCCGCCGTGCGGCGCTCCTCGGCGGCCGCCTTCAAAAAGTAGCTGCCTGCCCGGGCGCGCAAGTTTTTCGCCTTGCCGACATAAATCACTCGGCCGGCGGTATCTTTCATCAGGTATACGCCGGGCGTGGTGGGAAACGCCCGAACTTTGGCCAGCGCGGCATCGAAGCCACCGGCAGCGGCATTCGCCGGCGTCTCGGCCGGAAGTTCAGAGTCGGCTGGGGAATGGTTGGGCATGTTTTCCACAAAAAATCCTTCACGGCGGCCGGGATTGGCCACCTAGAAAGTTTAGCGTGCCGGGTCGATTTGGGCACGCTCTGCTTGACCGGCTTTCCGCGGTGGCGGAAAATTGCGACATTGTCGCCCGACCCATTCTTCCGGAGAGCGCAGCCATGTTTCGACATTTTACACCGGCGAAATTTGCAGCCATGTTTACGCTCGCCGTGGTTCTGGCGATTCCCATTTTAGCCGCCCGGGCAGATGACAGTTCGCCCGATTTCAAAGCCACCCCGGAAAAATCGAGCCCCGAGAAATCGAATTCAGACAAAACGAGCTCGGAAAAATCGGCCCAGGCGAGTCCGAATAGCGAAAAATCGAAGCCCAAGGGCAATCCGTATCTTCCGCGCACGGGAATGTCGGTCGAAGATTTGCAAGCCTACATCGAGCGGATGCAAGAAGCCCCCGATTCAATCCGTGGTCGGCCCGGCTTTGCGGAGGGGATGGCCGTGGCGGCTCAGCGGATTTTGGATACCGATCCCAAAGGCAGCCTGCGGACCTTTGCCGTAATCACGCTGTTAGACAGTTTGCACCAAGAAGCCGACAGCGATGGGAACGCCGACGCAGATAAAGAATTGGGAGAACGGGCTGCTAAATACGCCTCCGATGCCGATAAAAAAATTGCCGCCGATGCCGCTTTCTATGTCTTGGAACAGCGCGTATTGAAATCCGACGACCTCAGCCCCGATAAGCTGCCGGCGCTGCTGGAGGAAATTAAAACGGCGCTGAAGGGACAGCAGTTGGACGCCAAGCATCTGCGGATTGCCTCGGCCACGGTGCGCGTGATCAATCGTTTGAAAGATGACGCCACGGCCACCAAGTGGCTGATCGAATTCGGCCAATTATTTGCCGCCAGCAACGATCCTGTGTTTTCCCGTTACGGGAAAAAGATTCTTCGTGCGGTCACTCCCGATGCTGAGCAAGCCCAGTGGGCTGGCAAGCCGATGGAATTGTCTGGCACGACCGCGGAGGGTGGTAAATTCGACGTGGCCCAATACAGCGGCAAAGTAATTGTCGTCGATTTTTGGCACAGTCAACATCCGCCCAGTACGGAGCTGATTTCGGAATTAAAAAAACTTTACAAGCAAAATCACGAACAGGGCTTAGAGGTGGTGGGCGTAAATTTGGACGAAGACATTCCTGCCTTAAATAGCTATCTCGACAAAGAGAAGCTTCCCTGGGTAAACCTTGTCGGTGAGGAAAAAGACGGCCAACTGCAATTTCCGCTGGCCGAGAAGTACAAAATTCAATCGCTGCCGATGGTGTTTCTCGTCGGTAAGGACGGCAAAATTGCGCTGGTCGGCGACGGCAAAAATTTAGCGAAGCAAATTGAAAAACTGCTGGCAGGCAATTCGTCGGCTAAGCCAGAAGCAAAGTGATTTTCTGTTGCGTGGCATATCGATTCCACTAGGGTGGCTGGGGTCAACGAAGTGAGCCCCAGTGCCCAGGCTTCCGGGGGCTCGGCGGCTTCGACCCCGGCCACCCAAAAATTGTTCGCCAAAATGAAATCAGGCATTGCCGGCGAAGGCCGAAAGATCGGCCTGCATTTTTTGCAGGCGTGCGGCGCACTCGGCCTTAGTGTCGTCTAAGTTGGCAATTTGCTCGGCGGGCGCAAACGTGAACATGTAGAACTTCACTTTCGGCTCCGTGCCCGAGGGGCGTACCGCGACGTAATTTCCGGCGGCAGTTAAATCGAGCATCACCATATCGCCCGGCGGGCCGGAAAATTTTTCCGGCGCTTGGCCGAGGGCGAATTGCGTCAGCGATTGGTAATCTCGCATCCGGCGAACTTGAATGCCTGCCAATTGCGTTGGCGGGGTGGACCGAAAGCGGGCCATTAGTTTTTGCATATCTTGCATGCCGGCCGCACCGGACATCGTCAGCGAAAACTGAATTTCGCTGTGATAGCCGTATTGCCAATACAAGGCATCGAGTTGCTCGTGCAGCGTCTTTCCCTGCGACTTGCAGGCGGCGGCCAATTCCGCCAGCAGCATCGCGGCCACCGCGGCATCCTTATCTCGAACATGCGTGCCCACCAAATAACCATGCGATTCCTCGCAGCCGAACACAAACCGCTCGGGCCCAGCGGCATCGATTTCTTGCCCAATCCACTTGAAGCCTACTTGCAAATTTCCGTGCGTTTGCACGCCAAAGTGCTCGGCAATGCGGCGAACCATTTCGGTTGTCACGAGTGTTTTCACAACATAGTGCTGGGGCGAAAGCGTGCCGGCTTTTTTGCGGGCTGCCAAAACGTATTCGGCTAATAGCGCGGCCAGTTGATTGCCGGTGAACGGCTTCCACTGAGAATTGAATGGGGAATGGGGAATGGGGAATGGGGAATTTAATTGGTCGCTTGCCTCCGTTGTCTGCCCTCGGCTTTCTGCCTTCTGCATGGTTAACGGGGCCGCGGCGCCTAAGCGATCGCAATCGGGATCGCTGGCCAGGATGACGTCGGCGCCAGTTTGCTGGGCGCGCTCGATCATGCTGTTGTACACGGCGGGATTTTCCGGATTCGCTACGTGGCCCGGCACGTTTGGAAAATCGCCATTGGGCTCGGCCTGCGGGGCGAACAACTCCACCTCTTGGAATCCATCGGCCTGGAGCGCCGGCAATACGGCCGATGCCCCGACCCCGTGCAAAGGGGAATAAATGATTTTTAATTGCCGCGGGCCAGGCAGCGCTTGTTTATGTACGGCGGCAATGAAGGCAGCATCAACTGCGTCCTGGCAATACACCACTTGGCCGGCAGCAAGCGCCTCGGCAAAGGGTTTGCGGCGGATTACGTCGACATTCATCACGCGATCGATAATTGCTTTATCGTGCGGCGGCAATACTTGCACGCCACCTGCCCAATAGACTTTCACGGCGTTATCACTGGGCGGATTGTGGCTGGCCGTGACCATGATGCCGCAACTGGAATTTGTGTGCCGCACGGCAAACGACAATTCCGGCGTGCTGCGAAAGCCATCGAGGAAAAACACTTTGAACCCGGCGGCAACCATCACTTCGGCACACAACTCGGCGAAGTGACGTGAACGGTGGCGCGTATCGTAGGCGATGGCGCAGGAAAGGGACGGTTTCGTACAGTTAGCCCCCGGTGATTCACCGGGGGCTAAATAAGCAGCCACATAATCGGCCACTCCTTGGGCGCTTTCGCCGATGGTGCGATCGTTGATGGCATTGGAGCCGACCGGATACATTTTCCCGCGCCGCCCGCCTGTGCCAAACGGAATGACGGTCCAAAACACATCGTCCAGTTCTTTCCACCGGCCGGCCGCAATTTGGGCGGCCACTTCCGCGGTGTAATCGGCATAGCGCGGCTCGGTCAGCCAGCGGCGAATCATGGCGGCGGAATCGGCGGTCAGTTGCTTTGCGGCGGCAGCCTGATCAAGCTGCGCCAGCGCCGCGGTAAGATCGAACGTCGACATAGTTATTTACCGCCATATGCTCGTGAATCGAACAGCAATTGCAATTCCTGGATTCCTGGATTCCTTATAAACTTTGCCTGGCGTCGGTACAATTGGCGCCAGAAGCAATTTCAATCGTGTCGTCAGCGACGCGGCTAAAAGCGAACAAAAATTCCAATGGCCGAGCCGATCATTAGCATTTCCGGGTTGCGTGGCATCGTGGGCGAAAGCCTGACGCCGGAAGTGGCCGTGCGCTATGCCGCCGCTTTCGCTTCCACGCTGCCGCCGGGGCCCATCGTGCTGACTTACGACGGCCGGGCAAGCGGTCCGATGCTGTTGGAGGCTTTGACGGCCGGCTTGTCGAAATTGGGGCGCGAAGTCGTCAATTTCGGTGTCGCCGCCACGCCGACCACGGGCGTGCTGGTGCGTCAGATGAAATCGCCCACCGGCGGAATTCAAATTTCCGCCAGCCACAATCCGCCCGAGTGGAATGGATTGAAATTGTTTTCTGCCGAGGGGCGTGTCATTCCCGCCGCTATGGGCGAAAAAGTAATGCACAGTTACCGCCAGAGCAACTCGGCGCCAAATTCACCGTTGCCGCTCGGGAAAGTACAGCGCTTAGAAAATTCGTGGGGGCGACATCTCGAACTGGCATTGGCGACCGTGAATGTTCCCCGCATTCGTCAGCGGGGCGTGCGTGTGCTGCTCGATTCCAATCACGGGGCGGGGAGCGTCCTCGGTAATTTACTGTTGCAACACTTAGGATGCCAGATAACGCTGCTGGGCGGAGAACCGGATGGACAATTCGCACATCCGCCGGAGCCGACGGCAGAGAATTTGGCGAGCGGGCTGAATAAAGTCGTCGAGCACAAATGCGATATCGGTTTTTGCCAAGACCCCGATGCCGATCGGCTGGCCGTCATCGACGAAAATGGCCGGTACCTCGGCGAGGAATACACGCTGGCCATTTGCGTGAATCACGTGTTGGGCGAGCGGCCCGGGCCGGTCGTGACCAATTGTTCCACGAGCCGCATGACGGAAGATCTGGCCAAAAAATACGGCGTGCTGTTTTTTCGCTCGGCGGTGGGCGAAGCTAATGTCATCGATGCCATGCTCAAGCACGGCGCAGTGCTCGGCGGCGAGGGAAATGGCGGCGTGATT
The DNA here is from genome assembly GCA_035656635.1 of Pirellulales bacterium. NCBI lineage: Bacteria > Pseudomonadati > Planctomycetota > Planctomycetia > Pirellulales > Pirellulales bacterium. Next base: position 8,692 of record DASRSD010000031.1, on the reverse strand, counting down.
GATCCGCGGGTAGTGCTGGTGCGCGACAGCTTCACTGCCATGGCGATAATTTTAGATGCTATGGCCGCCCGCGAATTGCCTGTTAGCGCCTTGGCCGATGAACTGCCACGCTACGAAATTTGCAAAACGAAAATTTCGCTGCCCAAGGAAAATCTGGCCGCGGGGTTGAATGCACTTCAGCGGCATTTTCAAGCTGCAAAGGCCGATCGCTTAGATGGCCTGCGGCTAGATTGGCCCGATCAATGGCTGTTGGTCCGCGGCAGCAATACGGAACCCATTGTGCGTGCCATTGCCGAAGCGCCAACGATGGCACAGGCCCAGCGGCTTTGCCTCGAAGCAACCCAAGCGTTGCAAAACACGTAGGACGTACATGTCCAGCACACTTACTAACCCGCAAGCGGCAATCGTTCCTTCCGGCCAAGACCCGCTTTTGGAAGTGCGCGATCTGAAAGTGTATTTCCCCTTTCATCGTGGACACATGTGGCACAAGGAGCGTGGCTTTGTTCGGGCGGTTGATGGAGTGAGCTTTACGGTCCGGGCAGGCGAAACGCTCGGCCTGGTCGGCGAATCGGGCTGCGGAAAATCGACCACGGCTCGGGCGATTTTGAATTTGCTCCATTCCAGCGGCGCCGCGGTGCAAGTCAGTGGGCAAGTGCTGTGGCAAGGCCAGCGGATCGACGAGCTGGGCGATGCCCGCATGCGGCCTTTTCGGCGGCAAATGCAAATGATTTTTCAGGACCCGTTTGCGTCGCTCAATCCGCGGATGACGGTGGGAGCCATTGTCGCGGAGCCGATGCACATTTTTCGCCTGCATCCGCCCAAGCGGCGCAAATTGGAAGTGCTGCGGCTACTCGATATGGTCGGCCTCAATCCGCGGTATTTGAACCGCTATCCGCATGAATTTTCCGGCGGGCAGCGGCAGCGGATTGGCATTGCCCGGGCGCTTGCGGTCAACCCGAAATTGATTATTTGCGACGAGCCGGTTTCGGCGCTGGATGTTTCCATTCAGGCGCAGGTGATTAATTTGCTCACCGATTTGCAGCGGCAGTTGGGATTGGCGTATGTGTTCATCGCGCACAATTTGTCAGTGGTGCGGCATATTTCCGACCGAATTGGCGTAATGTATTTGGGACGCATCGTGGAATTGACCGATGCGGCCACACTCTACCGCCAGCCATTGCATCCTTACACCAAGGCCTTGCTGTCGGCAGTGCCTATTCCCGATCCGGCCGTGGAACGAGAGCGGCGGCGGACGGTTCTGGCTGGCGATGTCCCTTCGCCGGACCGCGTGTACCCGGGCTGCCGGTTTGTCGATCGCTGCCCCATTGCCGAACCGCCTTGCCAAACCATCGATCCGCCATTGGCTGGCGCCGAACACAAGGTGGCGTGCTTGGTAGCCAATCGAGAGCGGGGCCAAGCTTAGCCCCGCTCGCCAGATCGGGAAGCGGCCTGTTCCTTCGCCTGGCGCAAAACGCCGCAGGTCATCCAAGCGATGACCGCATACAGCGCCGAAAGTGGTATCAGCACGCCGACCACGCAAGCGGGGAAATAATCTCGCAACAGCACCAATAGCGGCGGCTCGGGGCTTTTGGGCACCACACGCTGCACTGGCCCGTGAGTGCCGTCTTGTTGCGCCGCTTCGGTCCGCCACTGGTTCCAATCCGCCTGCGATTGCGGCGTGCTAAGGGCGGGCACCATGCTTTCATGTACCATAAACATGGCCACCAAAACCGCCGCGGCAAATACGAAGTAACCGATGACCAATAAAGCGATCGCAATTTTAGAAGTGCCCTGGGACATGGCGCGGCGTGGGATGGCAGATTTATTTCCACTTCCCATTATCCACCAATCGCAGCATGGCGGGAATAAGCTGACGGATGGCCCGGGCGCGATGGCTGAGTGCGGCTTTTACCGCCGGGCCAAGCTCGCCGAACGTGCGATGATATTCCACAATTTCAAACAGCGGATCGTACCCGAAGCCCCCGGCGCCGGCGCCTTCAAAACGAATTCGCCCGTGACAATAGCCTTCCGCTTCGGCCCGAATGTGGCCTTGGGGATCTGCCAGGGTGGCGTGGCACACATAATGGGCCGTGCGCTTTTCCAGCGGCGTTTTGCCGAGTTTCTCCAGCAGCAAGCGATTGTTCGATTCGTCGGTTGCGCCGGCGCCGGAAAAGCGGGCGGAATAAACTCCCGGTGCGCCGCCCAAGGCATCGACAGCCAAACCACTATCTTCGCCAAGCACCCAGCTTTGGAGATGCATCGCCTGCTGGCAAGCTTTCAACGCAGCGTTGGCGGCGAAGGTTTCGCCATCTTCCACCACCTCAATCGCGTTGGGAAAATCGGCCAGCGTTTGGAGCTGAAAGCCCCAGGGCTCGAGCAATTCGGCCAGTTCCAAGCCTTTTTTGCGATTATGCGTGCCGAGAACAAGTTGCATGAGGAGCAAGCTGCCGGCGGGAGGCAGCCGACCGTGCGAAGGAAAGCATATGCGGAGAGAGCAATCTCAAGCCTAAATCAAGCTAGTGGATTGCAAGCAATTCAACAAGAGTTGGCAAGCGATGTTTTTCACCTGTTGCGGCTTAACGCTTGCAGCCCGCTGTCTGCCGCCCGCTGCTCGCTGTCTTCCGCCTACAGCTTAGCGTGCATTGCCCGTTGATAATCGGCGCTAATGGAGCGCCGCGGCACTTCGATGGGCTTGGGAGCCAGATCGAGCAAAATCAAATCTGGCGCTTTGCGCACGCTGGCTGGCGTTCCGGCCGGATAGTTTACGTCAATCGCTTTGCCCGTCGGCTGCATCGCTCCAACCGTCAGTGCCTGGTTGTTGCCAAATGTATTGACGATTTCCTGCACCCGCGGATCGAGAACCAATTTGCCATCGGCCCCGACCGTGCCCAACTGCTCGAAGCTTCCCACGCAAACGATGCTGCGGTCACGATCGTGGAATTCGTAGGCGTCCCACATGCGGTTGCCAAACTGGTTGGAGTGCAGCCACGCAGCCAGCCTGTGTGCTTTCTCCGCAGCTTCCACCAAATGATCGGGAATCGATTTGCCTTTTTCCGCTTCGGCAATTTTCTTTTGATCGATGACCACCGAGCCCGTGAACGTGGCGATGCATATCGAAAACCGGCCCGGGCAATCGAGCAGGCAATTGGGCACGTCCTTGTTCATGTCCAACACAAGCTTGTCGACCCCTTTGCCGGAGAAATACTCCTTCGGCAGCAGCGGATTGGTCACTACCATGGCCAGCCGCATCGGAGCTGTTTTACTGCTGTCGCCGCTTTGGGGGCCGTCGCCGGCGGGAAACATTTGGTCGGGATGAATCGAAGCCGGTTGCAGCTTTTTGATTTTTTTGAGCATCGATTGCGCGGCCGGGTCATCGACGGTGTCGAAATTTCCCACCAGCACCGCGGTTTCCTTGATCACGCCCCCTTGCTGATAGTGCATCATTTTGGGAGTGCCGTCGGGATTGAATCCCAGCCCGCGCTCCGGCTTAGTGAAATCGAACGTTCGTTCGTAGCTGTAAGCCGGCAGCCGGTTCTTGGAACGCAACTCGTACACCAACTGCTGGGCCTGCTCGCTCGATTTATCGCCGCGAAAAGTGTACGCCAAAATCATCCACGGGCCGTTCGCTTGGGCGATGGGATAGCTGTTGCCCTGCGCCGCGTCGATCTTTTTAAATGGCAATAGCGTGTCCCACGGCGAGGCCGCTTGGGCAGCGCGCGGGGCGGCGCAGGCAATGACCCAAGCCAACGCCGCAAGTGCTAGCACAAGGGGCGTAATTTCCGCCCAGCGTTGAAAAAATAAAAGCTTGCGTGAACGGTTCATGGCGATTGGTCCTGGGACCATGAAATTAGAGACGGCCAATATCGACGGGGCGAGCTCACGAGTGTGAAGCGGGATGCCGCCGGATTCTTATAAAAATGGGGTGGAAGTGTAACGAATGGCCGCAGGCCGTTCCAGACCGATTTTGTGCAAAACCGGGGAGTGGGACAATTTGCACATCGCCCGACGGTATCAGTCGGGCGATTCCGCCTGAATCCGGCCGCTGACCACGCTGCCGGCACGCACATCGGCAAATTGCTTCCGCATGGAAACGTCGCCGGGCAATTCCACGGGGGCGTAGCGGCAGGCGGTGCCAACCATGAAGCCAGGTTTATCGGCAAGGAGCGATTCAATCAGCACTCGCAATCGCAGGCCGCACAGAGAATGGTAGTAGCGGTCCTGCAGTTCGGTTTCCACTGCCGCCAGTTGTTCCAGCCGAGCCGTTTTTACACTCGGCGGCACTTGCTGCGCCATTTCTGCGGCCGGCGTGCCCCGTCGTGGGCTGAACGGAAATTGATGGATTTTGGAGAAGCCGATTTCGCGAACCACTCGCAGCGTGTCTGCAAAATCGGCATCGGTTTCGCCAGGAAAGCCCACGATTACATCGGTCGTGAGCGCCGGCCGGTCGAGCGTGGCCTGCACTAGCCGGCAGCGATCGATAATTCGCTTGGAGCACCAGCGGCGGCGCATGCGGCGCAAAATTTCATCCGATCCGCTTTGTAATGACACGTGCAAGTGCGGGCAAACCTTGTCGGGATAAGCGGCCATCACCGCAATTAACTCCCGTGTAACTTCCGTGGCTTCAATACTGGAAAGCCGCACGCGGAAATTGCCCGGCAGCTCCGCGATTTGACGCACCAGATCGGCCAGGCGAATCCAGCTTTGTTTTGGCCGGTCGCGATTCCATTCCACCCCGTAGTGGCCCAAATGAATGCCGGTCAGAATCATTTCGCAATAGCCGCTGGCCACCAGCCGCTGCACTTCGTCCAAAATGTGCGCCACCGGCCGGCTGGCAAAGTGCGGCCGCACTTGGGGAATAATGCAAAAACTGCAGCGTAGCAAACAGCCGTCTTGCACTTTCACGTACGCTCGTTGACGGTTGGCAAAGGTGCTGATGCCCGTGGGCACATCCACAATGCCGAAGCGGCCCAACAGATCGGGCAGTTCGCGCTTATCGGTTACCACTTCGGCCACCCCGGGGAGTGCGGCGATTTCCTCCGGGGCGCGGGTCGCATAGCAGCCCATCACCACAATCCGGGCGCCGGGGTTGCGCGCCGCCAGTTGCCGAATGGTTTGCCGGCTTTTGGAATCCCCTTCGTGCGTAACGGTGCACGTGTTGACGAGGCACAAATCGGCTGGCTCATTCCCGACTGCATCTTGATACCCAATGCCGGCCAGCGCCTGCCGCACGAATTCGGTTTCGTACTGGTTGACTTTGCAACCCAGCGTAACAGTGCGCAGGCGAGGGCCGGAATTCGCAGTGCGATCAAGGAGCGTTGCCGTGGTTGTCATTCCGCATTCCCCATTCGACATTCCCCATTCCCCACTCGCGCTACTCCGCCGGCTCAATGCTGGCCGACATCGAGCCTTTGCAGCCGGCGATTAAATCGTCCTTGCCGAAGGCGTGAATTTGGTCGCGCTTCAGTTCGGCATGTTCGCGGGTTGTCGTCAGCACAATCACTTTGCCTTGCGTATCGACTTCCGTGGCAAGTTGCATTCCTTTTTCGATCGGGTGGCCGAACAGTTTTTGCATCATGTTGATGACGTAGGCGTAGCTGTGGTCGTCGTCGTTCCACAGAATGACGTTGTACGGCGGCTGCCGCTTGGGCTTTTTCTTTTTGTCGGCCGATTTTTTAGGCGCGACTTCGACAGCCGGGGCCTCAGCGACAGCGGCAGCAGCAGATTCTTCGGCGGCCATGCAAATCGTCCTTACTGCCCGCGAGCGGAATTTCCAAACCAACGAGCGCCCCAATAGGCGCTTTTGCCCTTCACAGAGTATTATTGCGGCTGTCCCTTGCCAAGGGCAACGTGGTAGCAACGAAAACGGGAAGCAAGAATGCCCAATCTCGACGATTATTTAGCCGCCAATTCCGGCCGCTTTGAAGACGAACTGTGCCAGTTGCTGCGCATTCCCAGTGTGAGCGCCGATAGCAAGCATAAACCCGACGTGCGCAGTGCCGCTGGTTGGGTGTTAAAGCAGTTCCAATCGATGGGGTTGAAGGCCGAATTAATCGAAACGGCCGGACATCCGCTCGTCTATGCCGAATCGCCTCCGGTGCCCGGTGCGCTCACGGTGTTAGTGTATGGTCATTACGACGTGCAGCCGCCCGATCCGCTCGATCAGTGGATTTCGCCGCCGTTTGAGCCCACGCGCCGTAACGGCAACCTGTATGCCCGAGGCGCGACCGACGACAAAGGGCAAATGTTCACGCACGTGAAAAGTGCGGAGGCCTGGCTGAAAACCGCCGGCCAGCTTCCCGTGCAATTGAAATTTTTAATCGAGGGGGAAGAAGAAGTCGGCAGCGAGAATTTGTATACGTTCATCGACAGCGCGGCGGATAAATTGCGCTGCGATGTGGCCGTGATCAGCGATTGCAGCCAGTTTGGCCCCGGTCAGCCGGCCATCACCTATGGCTTGCGCGGCCTGGCGTATTTCGAATTGCGCCTCGCTGGCCCGAAGCAAGATTTACATTCCGGCACCTTTGGCGGGGCGGTGGTGAACCCGGCCGTGGCGCTGGCGAAAATCATGGCGGCTTTGGTCGATCAACATGGCCGCATCACTGTGCCCGGTTTTTATGACGATGTTTTGCCGCTAACCGATCTGGAACGCAAGCAATTCGCGTCGCTGCCGTTTAATGAAGCGGAGTTCAAAAAGCAAATTGGCGTCAGCGCTGTCGGCGGCGAGGAAGGTTACACTACGCTGGAGCGGCGCTCCGCTCGGCCCACCTTCGACATCAACGGGCTGACCAGCGGTTACCAAGGCGAAGGAGCGAAAACCATTTTGCCAGCCAAGGCGAGCGCCAAATTCAGCTTCCGCCTGGTGCCGAATCAGGATCCGAAAAAAATCAGCCAATCGCTGGAAGCGTATGTGCGGAAATTGTGTCCGGCCGGCGTGACGATGGAGCTGATCGATTTAGGCGGCGCGCCCGGCGTGGTGGTGCCGCTGGAAAGTCCATATGTGGCCGCAGCCAGCCGCGCCATTGAGCACGGCTTTGGAAAACAGCCGGTATTTATGCGCGAAGGGGGATCGATTCCCGTCGTCTCCGACTTTCACAAAAAGCTGGGAGTCGATACGCTGTTGCTCGGCTGGGGCTTGGACGACGACAACACGCACAGCCCGAACGAAAAATTTTGCTTGGCCGATTTTCACCGGGGCATAAAATCTAGCGCTCGCCTATGGCAAGAGTTGGCGGCGGTGAAAACGAAATAATTTTTCGCGCAGAGGCGCAGAGGACACAGAGAAAATAAATTAGCTGCAAAAAACGATGATATTTCGGACCTTCACCTGAATTTACTCTGCGACCTCTGCGCCTCTGCGCGAAAAAAACAATTCACATTGAGTTACTATGCTGGATCGAAAGTTTGTTGTTGAAAATGCAGCGATCGTGAAGGAGAATTGCGCCAAACGGGGGGCAAAAGCCGATGTCGATCGCTTTTTGGCCAATGAATCCGAGCGGCGGAAGGTGCAGGCGAGCATCGAGCAGCTTAACCAGCAGGCCAATGCGGTCAGCAAATCGATCGGCCAGGCCAAAGACCCGGCGGAGCGCGAAGCCCGCAAGGAAGAAGGGCGCCGCCTGCGGGATTCGGTAACGGCCGCCGGCGAGCAATTGAAAAAAATTGCCGACGAAGGGGACGACATCCTGCGGCAAATCCCCAACCTCACGCATCCCGATGCCCCCATCGGTGGCGAGGATGCCGCCCGTGAAGTGCAGCGCGGCAAAACGCCGCTGCCGAAATTCAATTTCAAGCCGCTCGATCACGTGGCGCTGGCTGAAAAATTGAACCTCATTGATTTCGACGGGGGCGCAAAAGTCACCGGCCACGGTTTCTACTTCCTCAAAAATGACGCCGTGCTGTTGGAGCTGGCGCTGCAGCAGTACGCGGTGGATAAATTGGTGCGCGAAGGTTTCACGCCGACCATCACTCCCGATTTGGCCCGCAACGAAATTCTCAGAGGCATTGGCTTCATTCCCCGCGGGCCGGAAACGCAAATTTACAGTGTCGACGGGACTGATCTCAGCCTGGTGGCCACGGCGGAAATTACCTTGGGCGGTTTATTGAGCGACACCATTTTGGAAGCCGAGCAGTTGCCCATCAAAATGTGCGGCATCAGCCATTGCTATCGCACCGAAGCCGGTGCCCATGGCAAGGCGACGCGCGGCCTGTACCGAGTGCATCAATTCACGAAGGTAGAAATGTTCGCCTTCACGCTGCCGGAGCAGAGCAACGACATGCTGGATGATTTGTGCCGCCTGGAGTGCGAAATTTTCGACGGCCTGGGCATTCCCTACCGAGTGATCGACACGGCCAGCGGCGATTTGGGCGGCCCGGCCTATCGCAAGTTCGATTTGGAAGCGTGGATGCCTGGCCGCGGCGAAAGCGGCGAATTCGGCGAAGTGACCAGCACCAGCAATTGCACCGATTATCAGGCCCGGCGGCTGGGCATTCGCTTCAAGCACAAAGGCGAAAAGGGCACGCACTTTGCCCACACGCTCAACGGCACGGCCGTGGCCATTAGCCGCGGCATCATCGCCATCTTAGAGAACCATCAACAGCCCGACGGCAGCGTGATTGTGCCCGAAGTACTCCGCAAATGGATGGGCAAAGACTGCATTGTGCCTGCGAAATAAGAATCTGAAATAACCACGGAGAC